>JBKPLN010000502.1:0-6163 GCA_046731635.1 Pseudomonadota bacterium
GAATGTGATGCGAGCGGCGGGGGTCGTTCGCGAAAGACAATTGAACGACCGGTAGTCATGGCTGTCGATCCAATCCACCAATTCGAAATCCGCGAGCTGTTTCCGATCGCTCAAATCGGCAATACTGAAATCGCTTTCACCAATTCGGCGGCCTACATGGTCGCGGCCGTGGTCGTTCGTGTTCACGCTTTTCATGTTCATTCTGACGGTGAATATCATCGGTCTCATTCCATATGCCTTCACCGTCACCACTCACATAATCATAACGGCGACCCTGGCGCTGACGGTCTTCCTCACCGTCCTGGCTTATGGCTTTGCGAAGCATGGGCTGCACTTCTTCAACCTGTTCGTGCCCAAGGGCATTCCGCTCTATATCTTGCCCCTGATCGTATTCATCGAGGTGCTGTCGTTCCTCTCGCGTCCGATTTTGCACAGCGTGCGTCTGTTCGCCAATATGCTGGCGGGACACATCACATTGAAGGTGTTCGCAAGCTTCATCACCTTGCTCGGGGGAGCTGGAATCATCGGTATGGTCGGCGCCACGCTGCCTCTCGCGTTGGTCGTCGCGCTCACCGCCCTCGAGCTGCTGGTCGCCTTCCTGCAAGCCTACGTGTTTGCCATTCTCACCTGCATCTATCTCAACGATGCCATCCATCCAGGCCATTGAGAGCCCGTAACGATTAAACAAAGGAGTTCATCATGGATCCAATCGCAGCAAAATATATCGGTGCCGGAATTGCCTGCATCGGAATGGGCGGCGCCGGCGTCGGCGTGGGCGCCATCTTCGGTCACTACCTGGCCGCGGCACTGCGTAATCCGTCTGCCGCACAAGGACAGTTCGGCAACCTGATTTTCGGGTTCGCCGTCACCGAAGCGCTCGGCATCTTTTCGCTGCTGATCGCGCTCCTGCTCCTCTTCGCGCTGTAATATCCGCAATGGCGACCACCGCCCATACTCAAGCGCCGAGCGAGCATAAGGGTCCATTCCCACCTTTCGATTCCAGTACGTTTGCTTCTCAGCTCGTATGGCTCGTCATCACCTTCGTGTTGCTCTACGCGTTGATGGCAAAAGTCGCACTGCCGCGCGTCGGGGGCATTATTGCGCAGCGGCAAAATCGGATTGATGAAGACCTGGCGCAGGCCAATGCCTTCAAGGCGCAATCCGACGCAGCGCTTGCGGCCTACGAAAAAGCTTTGGCCGATGCCCGCGCCCGGGCGCAGGCGATCGCGGGCGAAATGCGGGATAAACAAGCTGCAGAAACAGAGGCCACGCGTAAAAAGCTGGAGGAACAGCTCAACACCAAGCTGGCAGAGGCCGAGCAGATCATCGGCGCCTCCAAGCAGGCAGCCATGGCGAACGTGCGCAACATTGCGGGTGATGCCGCCAAGGCCATCGTCGAACGGCTGATCGGGACGACGCCGGCCGATAGCGCCGTTGCTGCGGCAGTCAAAGACGCGCTCAAAAGCTGACGGAAAAGACAATGGAGTTCCTGCGCGATCCGGAAACTTGGGTAGCCATTGCATTCGTGATCTTCTTGGGCGTTCTGGCCTATTTGGGCGCCCATAAGATGATCATGAAGGCATTGGATGACCGTGCCGAGCGCATCAAGGCGGAGCTCGACGAAGCGCGAAGGCTCAAGGATGAGGCGGCCGAACTTTTGGCTGAGTATCAGCGCAAGCGACAGGCCGCCGAAGCAGAAGCGCAGGACATTTTAGAGGGGGCCAAAGCCGAAGCCGATCGGCTAGCGACGGAGGCGAAAGGACGCATCGAAGATTTCGTCGCCCGTCGAACTGCGTTGGCGGAAACCAAGATCGCCCAGGCAGAAGCGCAGGCGACGGCTGACGTCCGCAGCGCTGCCGCCGACGCCGCTATCGCTGCCGCGGAGAAAATCCTCAGTGCGGAAACCAAAGGAAAGCTTGCTGCCGAACTCATCGCCAAGGGCATCGACGATGTCCGCAAGAAGTTGAACTAGGCGCGGTTTCGATCAGCTTTGACGCGACTTCGACGCCTTTGGTTTTCCTGCGGGCTTCCTTTTTTCCTGTGGCGCTCCCGTGGGATCGAAGCCCACGTAGACGACATAGGAATCGATATTCGCGATCGGTTGCGGCAGAGGAAATGTTATTTCAGGCTCAATGTGTGTGAACGGAACATTATTAACTGAACCTGCAATTTCGACTTGCTGGCTCGCGAATTTCGAGAGAATGGTTTTTGGATTTACGCCCTCCTGAACCAGGGCGAGGCGAATCGGCACGTTGACGGTACCCGGACCTCCCGCTGGGCCGGTAATAACACGACCCTCGATCCCAACCTTCATGGTCATGATGCCGGAGTTAACCCGACACTCACGCGCGGTGCGGACGATCGTGGCCTGATAACGCAAATCGAGCGCGGTCGGCTCGCCTTCGGCGGGCTTGCTGCCGATCATCAGGGTAGCGGCGCCGGTGCGCACGATCACGCTGGGACATTCGATATCGGCAGGAGATTCGGCGCTAGCCTCGCTGCCGGAGCTTGCCTTCGAAGACGTACTGAAAAGATCCAGGGCGGAGCCACTGAGCAGGTTGCTCGAGCCGCATCCGGCGAGCACCAACAGCAATCCTGTCACTGCTCCTATCCCGGCCGCTGACTTCGCGACTTGTCCATTTTTCTGTTCGGGCATTTTTTCTTGCCGCCTTTTTTCTCTCTGCGTTGACCCGGAGTGCTTCAACCGGCATCATCCCTGAGCCGTGCATACAACAAATGATCCTGCCAAGTCCCGTTGATGCACAGATATCCGCGCGCATAGCCCTCTCGCCGGAAGCCGGTCTTTTCCAATAGACGGACCGAGGCGATGTTGTCGGGAATGCAGGCTGCTTCCAGGCGATGCAGGCGCAGCGTCGTGAAGCTGTACGGTATCAGGGCGCGCACTGCTGCAGTCATATACCCTCTGCCGGCGAAGGGCTCGCCAATCCAATACCCGATACTGCCGGCTTGAGCTACGCCGCGCCGAATATTGGCGACGGTCAATCCGCCCACCATGGCATTATCCTCGGTGCGGAAGATCAGGTAGGCGTAGGCCAGATCGCTGCGTTGATCCTCCGCGTATCGCTTGAGTCTTCGACGAAATGCGCCGCGCGTCAGATCGTCGGCTGGCCAGATTGGCTCCCATGGGACCAGGAAGCGGCGGCTCACCTCACGCAAGTTGGCCCACTCGGCGAAATCTCCGCTGTGAGGCACGCGCAACATGACTCCCTTGCCGGTAATGGCCGGCACGTTGTCATTGGAACTGACGGTTCTAAAGAACGCCATGGAGGTGTCAGCTGAGCCCTCGTCGCCCGTCAGGCGGCGCGGCGAACCAGACTTTCAGCGATTGCAGCGGTGCTTGCAAGACCGCTGCCTGGCCCGAGTGCGGCAATTGCAGGTTTTGCGCGGCCGATGAGCGCACGACCGGCTGCGCGTGCGCTGTCGACTGTGACAGCGTCGATCTTGGCAACGACCTCATCGAGGGGAATTGGGCGCCCATACGCGAGCATCTGGCGGGCCAATTGGCCGACGCGCGCCTCGGAGCTTTCCAGCGCCATCAATAGGCCAGCTCTCATCTGCGCCTTGGCACGGTTGATTTCCGTGTCGTTCAGCGTTTCGGTGGCGTTGCCTATCTGATCGATGACGACGCGCATGAGTTCGGGGGCATCGGATTCGTCCGTTCCGGCATAGAGAGCGAACAGTCCTGTGTCCGAAAAGGGCATGTGGAAGGCGTGAATCGCGTAGCAAAGTCCGCGCTTCTCGCGTACCTCCTGGAACAGACGCGATGACATTCCGCCGCCCAGGACGCTTGTGAACACCTGCAAGCTGTAAAGCTGCTCGTCGCGAACAGGCAGTCCCTGGAGTGCCATGGCAATGTGCACTTGCTCGAGGTCGCGGGTTTCCACTCTGGTGCCGCCGCCGAAGTGCGCCGTTTCGGGCTCTGGAGCAGCAGGTCCCTTGAACCCGGCCAGGCGCTTATCGACTTCGGCAACGATCGCCTGGTGCTCAACGGCACCGGCGGCGGCTACCACCATGTCGGGTGCGCGATAGTTGCGTGCCAAATAGCTCCGCAGCCGTGTCGGGTTAAACGAGCGCACGGTTTCCGGCGTGCCGAGAATGGAGCGACCGATCGATTGCTGAGGAAACGCCGTTTCCTGCAAGCGATCGAAAACGAGGTCATCGGGCGCATCCTCGGTAGCGCCGATTTCCTGAACAATCACGTTCTGCTCGCGCCGCAATTCGTCGCCATCGAACGTGGGTTCGGACAGAATGTCGGACAACACATCGAGTGCAAGAAGGACGTCGGCCCTGAGCACTCGCGCAAAATAACCGGTCGATTCGACGCTGGTTGCCGCATTCAGGTCTCCGCCGACCGCCTCAATTGTCTCCGCGATCTGCCGGGCGTTTCGGCGCTTGGTTCCCTTGAACGCCATGTGTTCGAGCAAATGCGAGATCCCGTGCTCGTCCGGCTTCTCGTTGCGGCTGCCCGAACCGATCCAGACGCCGAGGGAGGCGGTTTCAAGATGCGGCATTCGGTCGGTCACCACCGAAAGACCAGAAGGAAGACGGGTCACTTCGACGCTCATGCAGCTGCTCCTTCACGCGAAGCGCGTGATACTGACGTCACATATCGTTCCACTGCGGCCTGATCTGCCGGCAGCACGGTAACGCGCTCGTTGCGCTTTGCCAGATCGGCAAGTCTGTCCGGCAGAGCCGGCACAACGCCGCAAGCCGTCCTCACCGCATCGGGAAATTTCGCCGGATGCGCCGTCGACAGCACGACCATCGGAACCGACGGATCGCGGGTTTCCTTTTCGGCTACTGCGAGGGCAACCGCGGTGTGCGGGTCCACGCAATAATTGGCCTCGCGCATCCAGGCGCGAACTTCAGCCGCACTCTCCTGCTCGTCGGCGCGATCGGCGGCAAACAGAAATCGCAACTGCTTGAGCGCAGCCGCAGGTAAAACAAAACGTCGGGATTGAGCCAAAGAGGCCATCAATCCTCGAACCGCCTGGGCGTCCCGGCCACAAACATCGAACAGCACACGTTCGAAATTCGATGCAACCTGGATGTCCATCGATGGCGAGGTCGTGGCAACGACATCGCGAACCTCGTAGGCACCGGTGGTGAAGGTGCGGACGAGGATGTCATTGACATTTGTTGCCACCACCAATCGATCAACCGGCAAACCCATGCGCGAAGCGACATAGCCCGCGTACACGTCGCCAAAATTTCCTGTCGGAACAGTGAATGCGACCTTTCGGTGTGGCGCTCCGAGTGCGACGGCAGCAGTAAAATAATAGACCGCCTGCGCGACAATGCGCGCCCAATTGATCGAATTGACGCCGGAAAGCCGCAGGCGATCGCGAAAGACATGATGATTGAACATGGACTTTACGAGTGCCTGGCAGTCGTCAAACGTGCCTTCAATGGCAATCGCATGCACGTTCGCGTCCGGTACCGTGGTCATCATCCGCCGCTGCACGTCGGAGATGCGCCCTTGCGGAAAGAGAACCACGAGATCCGACTGCCCACGACCGCGAAAGGCTTCGATGGCTGCTGCGCCCGTATCACCGGATGTCGCAACGACAATGGTGGTTCGTTCGCCGCGTTGATGCAAAACATGGTCCATCAGCCGCGCCACAAACTGCATCGCCAAATCCTTGAAGGCGAGCGTGGGGCCGTGGAAAAGCTCCAGGACGAACAAATTCGGCCCGAGTTGAGTAAGCGGGGCCACTGCCGGATGCCGGAAATTGCCATAGGCTTCGCGAGCCATGCGCGCGAGATCCGTCTCGGCGATTCCATCTCCGACGAAGGGCCGGACCACCTCGACTGCGACCTCGGCGTAAGGTTTCCCCGCGAAGCTTTCGACCGCGGCGCGATTGAGGACCGGCCATTGTTCCGGCACGTAAAGACCGCCGTCGCGGGCCAGGCCAGCAAGCATGACCCCGACGAAATCGAGCGCTGGAACTTCGCCCCGAGTGGAGACGTAACGCATTGATCTAGCTTTACTTTATGACCAGATGACAACCTTGGCGGCCGTCGCACAGTAGCCTTGGCCGCTGCCTTTCACAAGGAAACCGCTCAGAGCCGGCGAAAGAGGTGGCGGCCAAGCCACACCACATAGACACCAGCAAGGGCCAGCGCGAGGCCGAACCATGTG
>JBKPLN010000503.1:0-2986 GCA_046731635.1 Pseudomonadota bacterium
CGCTCGGGCCTGCTCAGTTCGGCGTTATCCAAGCTGCCGCGCCATCGTTCAAGGTGGAGGTAAACCCACTGAACATGCGCAACGCTGCTGACATCGAGCGCGACGTCGCTATTTTCGCGCGCTCCCGGACGAGCGGCGGCCTGATCGTGACAGCCAGCGGGTTGGCAACGCTCTATCGCGATCTAATTGTCGCGCTGGCCGCCCGGCACAGGCTGCCTGCAGTATACCCCGAACGCAATTTCGCCGCCGCGGGCGGCCTGATCTCCTAGGGCCTGATTTGGTCGACCAAAGCCGGCGCGCAGCCGGTTACGTCGATCGCATTCTCAAGGGCGAGAAGCCGGCCGACCTACCCGTGCAAGCGGCCACCAAGTACGAGTTGGTTATCAACCTCAAGACCGCCAAGGCGCTTGGTCTTACCGTGCCGCCACCGCTTCTCGCCAGTGCCAACGAGGTGATCGAATAAAGTTGCTGATGTCCGCTATTGGCCCTAGGCGGACATGCCTAGTTGCACCGACATGTCCGGTTGGGGGTAGCGGACATGCCTTATTGCGGCGCATATGTCTGCTTTTGACCCAAAGCGGACATCGGCCAGCCTCCCGTGTTGCGGTAGCGAAGCCGGTTTTAACCTTTTTCGGAGCATCAATTTTGACCGGTTACGTCGTGAGCTTTGGGGTAGGCGTTAGGCCTGGGAACATTCAAGAAGATGTATGGATTAAACGAAATCTACTTTGCGCAGCGGTTATCATTGAGAGGCGAATAACAGGGGCAAATAAGACATGGATCTGAAATTGCGTCGCGGTGCACCAGCTGACGCGGCGGAGTGCGGACGGATCTGTTTTGAAGCCTTCAAAAGCATCGCCGAGCGGCACAATTTTCCGCCGGATTTCCCATCCCCTGATGTTGCATCGGGGTTGATGGCTCTTCTCCTTGCGCATCCCAATTTCTATTCGATTGTAGCTGAGCTCGATGGTCGGATTGTCGGAAGCAACTTTCTAGACGAGCGCTCTAAAATGGGAGGGGTTGGGCCGATTACGGTCGATCCCAATGCACAGACCCGAGGCATTGGCCGTCGATTGATGGAAAATGTGCTTGTCCGTGCTCGCGAGCGTGGGTTTGAAGGTGTCCGGTTAGTGCAGGCCGGTTACAACAACCAGAGCCTTTGTCTCTACACCAAGCTCGGATTTCGCACCCGCGAACCGCTATCGCTCGTGACGGGCTCGCCACCCAGAGTGAGGCTGAGCGGCTACAATGTGCGCAGCGCCAGCAAGGAAGACATTGACGCATGCAACTGGCTGTGCCGCAGAGTCCATGGCCATGATCGCGCCGGCGAACTAGAGGACGCAGTGCGCGAAAAGACGGCGACCGTTGTGGAGCATCTCGGCCGCGTGACTGGTTATGCAACTTCCATCGGATTTTTCTCCCACGCCGTAAGCGAGACCAACGAAGACATGATGGCTCTGATCGGTGCTGCAGAGAGCATCACCGGGCCTGGCATACTGGTGCCAACCCGAAACCATGCGCTCTTTTGCTGGTGCTTGAAAAATGACCTGCAGCTCAATCAGCAAATGGCACTCATGAGCATCGGTATGTACTGCGAACCCGCAGGCATCTACCTGCCTTCAGTAATCTATTGAATGGCCGCCTGACGCCTGATGTCCACTTTTGGCCCTGAGTGACGGCTATCGGCCGGAAAAAAGGAAATGAATATGGTGCTTGCAGGCAAGAAAGTTGTCGTCGTCGGAGGGTCGTCCGGCATCGGACTGGCTACAGCTGAACTGGCCAGAAGGGAAGGTGCCGATGTTGTAATCGCCTCGCGTAATGCTGACCGGTTAAAAGCGGTCGCCGAAAGGATCGGCGCCACTGCGGTTGCGACCGACGTCACCAGCGATGAGAGCGTTGCCGGCCTTTTCCGGAGCTGCGGCACCGTCGACCATGTGGTGGTGACTGCAGCTCAATTGGCCACAGGTCCGTTTAAGACCGTTTCCATGGATGAAGTGCGCATCACCATGGAAAGCAAATTTTGGGGTGCCTGGCGGGTCGCCCGCGCAGCAGAATTTCGCACTGGCGGCGCACTTACCTTGGTATCAGGCTCTTTTAGCATTCGCCCGCGACCCGGCGTCGCAATTGTTGCTGCGGTGAACGGCGCCCTCGAGTCTTTGACGCGTGCTCTAGCACTTGAGCTGGCGCCGATCAGAGTGAATGCCGTGTCGCCAGGAACCATTGACACGCCCTTACGTGCCAGCATGTCGGAGGCGGCACGGCGCGATATGCTGGCTAAGACGGCAGCGTCCTTACCCGTCCAGCGAGTCGGCGAGGGTGAAGATATTCCAGAGCAAATCCTTGTATTTATGAAAATTGGCTTCGCGACTGGGTCGATCGTCTATATCGATGGAGGCGCGTTAATTGTGTGAACGCTTTTGCCTTTGTTTCTTTGACATTATGGTTTCGCCATAAAATCCGCATGGGCCAGAAATCCCAGAATTCTCAAATTATTTTGGACGTGGCGTTCGCTCTGCTTGCCGTGGGTGCCGTTACGATCGTCTCTGTTCTCGGCCATATCCCGACCCAACCCAATCTGTCACCCTGGTTTGCTGGACTCAGCAAGCCATCGTTTTATCCACCTAACTGGGTTTTTGGTTCCGTTTGGACTGCGCTCTATTTGCTGATGGCCTTTGCCCTGTGGCGCATCTTGCGCCTGCGCCGTTCGAAGATGCGAACTGTCGCACTTTTTCTGCTTTTTCTACAGCTCGCGCCTTATACGGGTGAGCCCTGCAAAAGCGGCTATCAACTCGGATCGGGCAATTGCCGAAAAACTGACGGGCGCCTGGTTGCCGTGTGGCAATGGCTGCACAGTCGAATTACCGTTTGAAAGCGGAAGACGTCCGGTCGAAGGGCCTCAAGCTCCAAAATCCATGAAGTGACCCAATTTGGTTCGCTGAGTGGCTGAACTTACTTTCCGCTTCAGCCAATGGGTCGTTTCAGCCAG
>JBKPLN010000504.1:0-2931 GCA_046731635.1 Pseudomonadota bacterium
CCTGCTAGTGGTGCGATCGACTCCACTCCGCTTCTAACACCCATTGAGACGACATCCGCAATTCCGCATGTCGAGTCCGCGAGGCAAGCTGACAAAGCAATCAGCAATGATAAGAAGGTGCGCCGTCCGCTTCGAAAACAAGCGCGTGTAGTTCGTAAGCGGACGCAGGAAGCGCCGAACCTAGCAGCAGACCATAATGCAGCAGCACCCGCGGTGCAGCAGAACTACTGACGAACTGGCTCCCATAGGAGCCGCCCCAAAAAAAGTCGTACTAATCGAACGGTCTCAGCCATCGCTCCGCCTTTTCGAGAGCTATGAAAAATACAACACTGACCAGGATCACGAAACAGATCGCCGCATAGGTGCCGGAGAGATCGTAACGTTCGGCAAGGTCGTTGATCAGCTGCCCAAGTCCTCCGAAATTGATCAGAAATTCAGTGCCGACAATGTTGATAAGCGCGAAGATCAGTCCAAGGCGAATGCCGACAAAGATCGTCGGCAGCGCCGCAGGAAACAGGATTTTCCAGAACTGTTGCGCAGGCGTCAGATTGAAGCTGCGCCCGACATTCACGAGGACCTTTCGCGTGCCGGAAATTCCCTCGATGGTTTTCAGGATGACGGGCGGGAGGGCCGACAAGAAACCCATCATGATAATCGTCCAGGCGTTGCGGCCGAAAATCACCATGAACAGCGGGTAGGTCAGGACCAGCGGCGCTGATGCAAACGCCGCGACCCATGTTTCGCAGGCGCGCCTTAGCAGATCGAAGCGCTGCATGACGACGCCGATGCTGATGCCACATATCGTGACCATAACGCCTGCGAGAAGGCACTCTCCCGCTGTGAAAAAGAACCGGTGGACAATATTCTCCTCGGCAAACAGTCGGCCAAAACTCATGACGATTTCGGATGGAGGCGGCACGATAAAACGGTTGAGCAATCCGAAACGGATGAGCCCTTCGATGGCCAGCAAACATGCGATAAACGAGCCGAGGCCCACCAGGGGGGCCGAATAACCTCGACGCGAGATGGCAGGTGTCGATGTCACCATTGTCATGACGCCTGTTCCTCCCGACGCAGCGCACTTTTCTCCTCATCGCGCATGCCTCGATTTGCTTCCTCGCGGAGGTCGTTCCAGATCTCCGCGACGTATCGCCCGAAGACTTCACTGCCCACAATTTCCGACGTGCGCGGGCGCGGCAGGTCAATATCGACGATGCGTTTCACCCTGCCGGGTCGGTAGGTCATCACCAAAATCCGGTCGGACATCTGGACCGCCTCAGTGATGTTGTGCGTGATCAGCAGCGTCGTCTGCTTGAGCTGCTGTTGGATCTGCAGAACCTTGTCTCCAAGGAGCAGCCGCGTCTGCTCGTCAAGTGCGGCAAACGGTTCGTCCATCAGCAGAATTTTAGGCTCCGAGGCGAGTGTGCGCGCTAGAGAAACCCGCTGGCGCATACCTCCGGAAAGCTCGCCCGGATAGCGGTTCTCGAAGCCATCGAGGCCGACGAGCGAAATGAAATGGCGGGCACGCTCGACTCGCTTTTGTTTCGACATGCCAACAAGCTCGAGCGGAAACGCCACATTGTCGGTCACCGTGCGCCAAGGAAATGTCGACTCCTCCTGAAAGACCATGCCGATCGACTTGTGCGGCCCGGAAATTGTTTCGCCGGCGACAGTGACAACACCGTCATGACTGTTCAGCAGGCCGCCGATCACATTAAACAGTGTCGACTTGCCGCATCCGGACGGCCCGATGACCGACAAAAACTCGCCGGGCCTCACATGAAAGGAAACGTTGTCGACTGCCGTGATCGGACCCTCCGGCGTTTCGAAGCGCACCGCGATATCGTCCGCAACAAGAATGGCGTCGCTTGATCCTGCGCTGGATGCCATTACGCAGTTACTCGCTCTTTCGGGTCATCACGGCCGTCATGGCGGCGGTGTACCCGGGCTCGACCCGCACGTCGACGACCGCGACAGCACCCGCCTCGACCGCTGCAATCGCCTTCTCGAACGCAGGCTCGAGGTCTGCGGCCGCAGTCACCGGTCCGAAACCTTGCGCACCTTGCGCCCGCGCAATCCCGGCAAGATCGATGTCGGGGTCGGAAATGCGCTGGCCGATCCAGCGGTTCTCTACCGGCCGATTGCGCATGCGGGCCATACGCTCCTGGTGCAGCTCATCGTTGAAGAAGGAACGATTGTTGGCGACGACGATCAACAACGGGATGCGGTAATGCGCCGCGGTCCAAAGTGCCGTAACGCCCATCAGGAAGTCGCCGTCGCCGCAAACTGCGACAGGCAGCCGCCCCGTGCCCATGAGCGCCAGCGCGGCTCCGACCGAGATGCCGGGCCCGCCGCCAACGCCGCCGCCGCCATCCGAGCCGAGGTAATCGAGCGGATGGCGAAACGGCCAGCTCGCCCCGTTCCACGAGAGCGAAACATGGGTGAGGGTGGTTGGCCGCTTGCCGACCGAACGCCGCAAGGCATCGGCCAGGTGATCGACCGTGAGCTTGCCGTCCTCGAGCTTCGGAAATTCGTTGTTCACCGGCGTAAACGCATGCGGCTTGCCGGCTCCGAGCGCGGTTATCAGCGCGGGCACCGCAATATCGGGTTCGCAGTCAATAAATACGTCCACCGGCGGAAGACCCTGATAGTCCATGCTCCAGCCGTTGTGCAGATGGTGATCGACCGAAATCTGGACGATGCGTGCGGAAGGCATGCCGGGGCCGAGTACCGATTTCAGCGTTCCGGTAAGATCGACCCAGTCGAAACTCAAAATGACATCAGCCTCGCGTATCGCATCGGTCGCCTGCGCAGCGATCCCGATCGTGCTGGGCGAGCCGACGTGCAGCCGATGGTCGGTTGGAAAGGCCGCAGCGACCTTCAGGTCGGTAGCAACCCACGCGCCGAGCCGCTCGGCAAGCGCGATGCGCG
>JBKPLN010000505.1:0-3099 GCA_046731635.1 Pseudomonadota bacterium
CATTGCCGAAATCGAAACCGACAAGGCGACTATGGAGTACGAGGCCATCGAGGACGGCACGCTGGCCAAGATCGTCGTGCCGGAGGGCACACAGGACGTTGCGGTAAATTCGGTAATTGCCGTTCTGGCGGGCGAAGGCGAAGATGTGAAAGCCGCCGCGAGCGCGGCAAAGAGCGCGCCTCCTCAAAAAGCAGCTGAGAAAAAGGCCGAACCCGTTGCCGCTGCGCCGCAGCCTTCGCCTCAAAAGCCGGCGGAAGCGGCAGGAGCGGCGCCGCGCCCCCAGAAGCCGTCGCCGCCGACGGTAGAGGCGGTACCGGCCACGCGTGGAAACCGGATCTTTTCCTCGCCGCTCGCGCGCCGATTGGCGAAAGAGGCCAACATCGACCTCAACCGCGTACAGGGCTCAGGTCCGCACGGGCGCATCATTGCGCGCGACATCGAACAGGCAAAAGCCGGGAAGGGTTTGCGCGCACCGAGCATGGCGCCGGCTGCCGGAGCCGCGATTGCTCCGGCAATGTCCGATGCGCAGGTCCGCGCGCTGTTTGAGGACGGCTCATACGAGCTGATTCCGCATGACAACATGCGCCGGACGATTGCGCAGCGGCTCACTGCCTCGGTGCAGACCATCCCGCATTTCTACGAAACGATGGATTGCGACATCGGTCGCCTGACAGCCGCGCGTGAGGAAATCAATGCCGCCGCGCCAAAAGGGAAGGACGGCAAGCCGGCCTACAAGCTTTCCGTCAATGACTTCGTCATCAAAGCACTTGCGGTCGCACTTCAGCGCATTCCCGATGCCAATGTAAGCTGGACCGAGGCCGGATTGCTCAAGCACAAGCATTCCGATATCGGGGTTGCCGTAGCATTGCCGGGAGGGCTGATCACCCCGATCGTGCGCCAAGCCGAAAGCAAATCGCTGTCGGCGATTTCCAACGAGATGCGCGATCTGGCGGCGCGCGCAAGAGAGCGCAAACTCAAGCCGCACGAATATCAGGGCGGCACCTCGTCTGTGTCGAACCTCGGAATGTACGGCATCAAGGATTTCACGGCGGTGATCAATCCGCCGCAATCGACCATCTTGGCCATTGGAGCAGGGGAAGAACGCGCGGTGGTGCGCAACGGCCAACTTGCCGTCGCGACCATCATGAGCGTGACGCTGTCATGCGATCATCGCGCGATCGATGGCGCGCTCGGCGCCGAGCTCATTCGTGAGTTCAAGACGTTGATCGAAAATCCGGTGATGATGGTGGTGTAGCTATCAGGAATTTACGGAGTGCTGTGTGGCGGATAGTTCCTTCGACGTCCTGATTATCGGCTCCGGCCCCGGCGGGTATGTGACTGCAATCCGGGCAAGCCAGCTCGGCTTCAAGACAGCAATTGTCGAGCGCGACTACCTCGGCGGCATCTGCCTCAATTGGGGCTGCATACCCACCAAGGCCCTGCTTCGCTCCGCGGAGATCTTCCAATATTTCCAGCACGCAAAAGATTACGGCCTGAAGGCCGACAATGTCGGCTACGACGCCAAGGGCGTGGTGGCGCGCTCGCGCGCGGTATCCAAACGCCTCAATGATGGCGTCGGATTCCTGATGAAGAAGAACAAGGTTTCGGTGATCTGGGGCGAAGCTTCGATCGACGCGCCAGGCAAAGTGACGGTCAAGGCCTCGAAGAGCGAAGCGCCAAAGGGCGCGTTGGGTGCCGGCAGCTATCAGGCCAAGCACATCGTCATTGCCACAGGAGCGCGGCCGCGCGTGCTGCCAGGCATTGAGCCCGACAAGAAGCTTGTGTGGACCTATTTCGAGGCCATGGTGCCGGATCGGGTGCCCAAGTCACTGCTAGTGATCGGCTCCGGCGCCATCGGCATCGAATTTGCTTCGTTCTATCGCACGCTCGGGTCCGAGGTGACGGTGGTCGAAGTGCTGCCGCAAATTCTGCCGGTCGAGGATCAAGAAATCCAGGCGTTTGCGCGCAAGAGCTTCGAGAAGCAGGGAATCAAAATTCATACGAACGCGAAGATTACAAAGCTGGACAAGAAAAGCGACAGTGTCGTCGCGACGATGGAGGAGGGCGGAAAAACGCAAACCATCACCGTTGAGCGCGTGATCTCCGCGGTCGGCGTGGTCGGCAATATCGAGAATCTCGGCCTCGAAAAACTCGGTGTGAAAACTGACCGCGGCACCATCGTCGTCGACGAGTACAACAAGACAAACGTGCCGGGAATCTATGCCATCGGTGACGTCTCGGGCCCGCCGATGCTGGCGCACAAGGCCGAGCACGAAGGCGTCGTTTGCGTCGAAGCGATCAAAGGGCTGCACCCGCATCCGATGAATAAATTGATGATTCCGGGGTGCACCTATTGCTCCCCGCAAATCGCCTCGGTCGGTCTGACAGAGCAGGCCGCCAAGGAAAAGAAGCTCGACATTCGAGTCGGCCGCTTTCCTTTCATCGGCAATGGCAAGGCCATTGCAATGGGCGAAGATCAGGGCCTGGTGAAGGTTATCTTCGACAAGAAAACCGGCCAGCTCCTTGGCGCCCACATGGTCGGCGCCGAAGTGACCGAATTGATCCAGGGCTATGTGGTCGCGATGAACCTCGAGACCACCGAGGAAGAGCTGATGCATACGGTCTTCCCGCATCCGACCTTGTCTGAAATGATGAAGGAAGCGGTGCTCGACGCATATGGCCGTGTGCTGAACATCTAGGTTGGGCCAGACATCTACCTGACATATTTGCGCCAGATCGCGCCCGCGACATTCGAATAGTCGTCAGTCCAGGTCCGTACAGCCGGATTTGGCTCGCTCAATGTCCACGATTCGCTGTTTGCCAGCTCTCCGATATCTTCGAGATTTTCTGCCGAAATAGCGACATCGGAGGAGAAGACATATTCTCCGTCATCAGAGTCCTCGTTTCGCCTGTCCCAGGTCCACGTCTTGAGCCTGTTGGCGGCAGCAATTCCGACGACGACGCTGCGCAGTTCCAGATGCCGATTTGATATGTGCATCATCACAACTCCATGCGGCGCCAGCTTGGATCGATAAATAGCCATCGCTTCGGCTGTGGCCAGATGGACCGGGATCGCGTCGGACGAATAGGCATCCATAA
>JBKPLN010000506.1:0-2822 GCA_046731635.1 Pseudomonadota bacterium
CCTCACATGCAGCGCATCACTTGGTCGGGCATCGCGCTCCACGGCGGACCTCTGCCAGGATACCCCGCATCGCACGGCTGCATCCGGATGCCCTACGACTTTGCCGGACGGCTGTTCGGGGTGACAAAGCTCGGCATGCGCTTGATTGTGGCGCCAAGCAGCGCTGCGCCGCCCGTCGCCATTGAGCATCCGGCGCTGTTCCGGCCCAAGACAGGTCAGGTAGCTGCCGCAGCAGCGGCGGCAGCTGCAAAAGCGGAGGAGGCGACCCGCAAGGCCGATCAGGCGAGGCTTGCTGCCGTAACCGCCAACCGCGAATCGGCGGCCGCAATGACGGCGGTGCGCAAAGCGGAAAACCTGAAGCTCAGAGCCGAAACGGAGTTGACATCGGTCGAGCGTGCGATTGCCTTTGCCGCCTCGCCCGACGCGAAGGAGCAGGCTGAGGGTATCAAGGCAAAAGTTACCGCGCGGATCAGCGAGCTCGAAGCTCAACTGGTCGCGGGCAAATCCGAGCTGCAACCAAAGCTCGATGCGGTGATGTCGGCCCGCGAAGCAGCCACTGCGGCGGAGAGCGCGCGCGTCGTCGCCGCCGACGCGGCACGCAAAGCCGCGCGCGACCTCGAGCCCGTGTCTGTCTTTATTAGCCGAAAGACCCAGCGCCTTTACGTCCGCCAAGCCTTTCAGCCGATACTGGACATCCCAATCACCGTAAATGATGCCGACCGTCCGATTGGCACGCACGTCTTCACCGCGATGGAACGCGTCGGGACCGACATACGATGGAGCCTGGTGTCGTTGGTTGGCGGACGTGCCGAGGGCAGCGGAGATCAGCCAAGCGGCTCTGCAGGCAAAGGCCGCGAGAGGGCTGTCGTCGCAACGGGTGCCGACCTGGAAAGCGCGAAAGCAGCGCTTGGCCGCATCACAATTCCTCAGGACTCCCTTGATCTTATCGCAGAGAAGATGTCGCCACGATCTTCCCTGATCATCTCGGACGAGCCATTGAGCTCGGAGACGGGCAACGGCACAGAATTCGTGGTCGTATTGAGCGGCGAGCCGCAGGGAGGTCTCAAGAATCGACGCCCATCCTCACCGATGGAAGCCCGTTATGATCGCCCGAGCGTGCGTTATTGGCGCGCGCCATTTGCGCAGCAGTATTTCAATCGGTGGCCGCGTTTTTGAATAGCACCGTTCAGGATGCTTTCCCCTGCGCCTCACCTACAATCCGCAAAATGCGGCGCGTTTCATCCGGCCCATTTTCACATGTGACAAGGGCGGCCGCTGCCGCGATCATGTGCTTCGCCGCCTGCACCGCTACGTCTGCGCCGTCGCGGCAATAAACCGCTTTGAGCATGGATATGACGACATCGACGTCGTTGTAATGGTCCGAATCATCAGCCATCCCGCGACAGCATGCGCCCATGGCTATGTCACGGCAACCGCGCCCATCTCCGCAAATGAGCAAAGCGGACATTGTTGCTCGATAGACACACCGCCCCCCCGACCATAAACTCTGCCCGAAGTCAGGGACGCTGCTTATGGCCAACCCGCACGTCGAACGGCGTTTGGCCGCCATCCTCGCGGCCGATGTTGCAGGCTACAGCCGGCTGATGGGCGCTGATGAGGAAGGTACTCACGCGGCGCTCAAAGTGTATCGCCACGAAATCATCGACCCCAAAATAACGGAACACCGCGGCCGCATCGTGAGGATCATCGGCGATGGTCTGCTGGTGGAATTTGCCAGCGTGATAGCGGCGGTGCGCTGGGCCGTCGACGTCCAACGTGCGATGAGCGAGCGAAACGCCGGCCTGCCTCAGGACAAGCGGATCGAGTTCCGTATGGGCATCAACGCCGGAGACATCATTATCGACGGCACCGACATTTGGGGCGATGGCGTCAACGTGGCGGCACGATTGGAAGCTCTGGCCGAACCTGGCGGGATTTGCGTTTCCGGCCGCGTACAAGAGGATGTCCACGGGAGTCTCGAAATCGCCTTCGAGGATATCGGCGAGCAGCAACTCAAGAACATTGCGCGGCCAGTGCGGGTCTACCGAGTGCGGCTCAAGGGGGCAGGGAAGGGAACGCCTTCATTGCATCAGCCCGTCAAACCGTCGATCGTCGTCCTGCCCTTCAACAACATGAGCGGCGACCCTGAGCAGGAGTACTTCGCCGATGGCATGGTCGAAGAAATCACGACAGCCTTGTCGCGCACGCGCTGGTTACTCGTAATTGCGCGCAATTCGAGCTTCACATACAAGGGCCGGGCGGTGGACGTGAAACAGGTCGGTCGTGAACTCGGGGTGCGCTACGTGCTCGAAGGCGGCGTGCGCAAGGCCGCGGACCGGGTGCGCATCACGGCACAACTCATCGATGCGTCGACCGGAGCGCACCTCTGGGCAGATCGCTTCGATGGACCGCTGCAGGATATCTTTGAGCTGCAAGACCAGGTCACCGCAAGCGTCGTGGGAGCGATCGCCCCCAGGCTGGAACAAGCCGAGGTCGAGCGTGCGAAGCACAAGCCGACTGAGAGCCTTGATGCATACGATTATTTTCTGCGTGGGATTGCGAGCCTTCATTCCTGGACGAAAGAGAGCAACGACGAAGCGCTGCGACTATTCAATAAAGCCATCGAACTCGACCCTGATTTTGCCTCGGCCTATGGCATGGCCTCGTGGTGTTACGTCCGGCGCAAGGGAAGTCGTTGGATAATTGACCGCGTGCAAGAAACTGCCGAAACCGCGCGGCTGGCTCGTCGTGCGGCGGAGTTGGGCTGGGATGACGCGGTTGCGCTCGCCTGGGGAGGCTTTGCGCTTGCCTATGTTGTGCAT
>JBKPLN010000507.1:0-3441 GCA_046731635.1 Pseudomonadota bacterium
ATTCCGGTACGATCCCCGACTACAGCTATTCGGACGCGAACAAGAATTCCGGAATCACCTGGGATGAGGCGGCATTCAAGGATTACATCAAGGATCCGCGAGCCAAGATTCCGAATACCAAAATGATTTTTCCGGGCATCAAGAACGAAAAAGAGGCCGGCGACCTTTGGGCTTATCTCAAGCAGTTCGGGCCTGACGGCAACAAAAAGTAGAGTGCCACAGCCCTCATCCACTCAAAGAATTGCAGAGCAGGCCTGCATTTGACCCTGGTCAAGGCCACCCGCATGTGCCGAGACCTATGCTAAGCACATTCGGATCAGGAGAATTGCAGCATGGTGAAGGATATCGTCGTCAACCTTGGATTTGGAGCGCGCGACCCGACTTGCGACTACGCCATTTCCGTCGCCGAGGCCTTCGAGGCCCATGTGCTCGGCGTCGCCGTTGCCTATGAACCCGTCAGCCCAGGGACGGTATTCGGTGGTATCCCACCGGAAATAATCGACGGCCAGCGCCGCGAAGCAGACAACAAGGCGCGCGCGGCTGTCTCCCGCTTTGACCAGGCAGCAAAGCGCGCGGGACTTTCGTCAGAAACCCGCATCCTCCGCGCGACTATCGCCGAGACTGCCGATCAGCTTGGCCGTATTGGCCGACGGTTCGATCTGGTGGTTGTGGGACAGCCCGATAGAGCAAAATCGGCGCCCGATCAGATTGTCGATGAAGGCGTACTATTCGAATCCGGACGGCCGGTGATCTTCGTGCCTTTCATCCAGAAAAGTGGCGTGACCCTGGAGCGCGTGATGATCTGCTGGGACGGGAGCCGCGCGGCTGCACGCGCAGTTGCCGACGCTCTGCCATTTCTGAAAAAGGCCAAGCAGGTCGAGATCGTGATCGTCTCCGAGAAGCCAAACAGGAAAGATGAAATCCCGGGAGCCGATCTCGGCCAGCACCTCGCGCGGCACGGTTTCAATGTGGAGATCAAGCACATTACGGCGCCTGATATCAGCGTGGCGTCCGCCATCCTGTCCTACGTGGCGGATTCCGGCACCGACATGATCGTGATGGGCGGCTACGGCCATTCCCGCGTGCGGGAGTTTGTCCTTGGTGGCGTCACCCGCGGCATGCTCGAGTCCATGACGGTGCCGGTTTTGATGTCGCATTAAAGCATTTCGCGTGCGGGAGGCGATGCGACGATGCTCGAACGCCATGTTGTATTGCGCGATGGCGAGAAGGTCCTCGTCCGGCCACTGAAGCCCGACGACGCCGCGCTTTACCCGGACTTTCTTGCAGAGGTGAGCGCTGACGATTTGCGCCTGCGCTTTTTTGTGCCTCTACGCGAAGTCAGTCACCGCCTGATCGACAAGCTCGTCCACTATGACCCCGAACATGCCATGGCTTTCATCGCCATCTCGGAATCGAGCGGCGGCATGCTGGGCGTTGTGCGACTCCATGACGATTCCCGCGGCGAGGGCGCTGAATTCGCTATCCTTGTGCGTTCGCACCTCAAGGGTTACGGTTTAGGCTGGCTCTTGATGAAACACATGATCGCTTATGCCCGCCGGAAAGGTTTGCAAATCGTGCACGGCCAGGTTCTGGACGAAAACGCAACCATGCTGCAGATGTGTTCCGAGCTCGGCTTTCATGTCGCCGATGACGAAGAGCCGGGGGTGAAAAGGGTGACCCTGCCGCTGCACGAGTTGCCAGCACTCACCGGGTCTTGACGAAATCGCTCGATACAAACTGCGCCACAAGACCCCGCGCCCGCGCATCAACGACGCCCAGAGCGCGCAATGTGAGGAGCGTAGTCGTTTGCACGGCCTCGTGGGTCGCGCTTGCCGATGGCGCGAGAGGTCCGACTACCCCTTCGAGCACAGCGCCAACAACGGCAGGCGCCGCAAAGCGCGGGTCCTGAACAGGTAGATGGCCCGCGGCAACCGCGGCGGCGATACGCGCTTCCATTTCACCGACCAATGCGCGGCGAAACTTGAGCCGCAGGGCATCGATGTCCGCATCGACCGGCTCGGCAGTCAACGCCCAGGCGAGCCGCCGCTCCTGCAATGCCCTTGCTGCAAAAGTGGCGATGCACGCAGCAAGCGCCGACAAGGGCCCGGGTGCGGCATCGGCAGCAGCCCGCATTGCAGCAAGCTCGCGCTCAGCCGTTCCGGAGATCAGTTCGCTGACAAGATCGTTTTTGGAGGGAAAGTAGCGATAGACGGTGCCCGCAGCGATATCAGCGCGTTGCGCCACGGCAGCAATTTGCACCGCGCCCATGCCTTCCTCACCGGCGATCGATTGTGCCGCATCGAGAATGGTCTGCTCACGCTCGGCGAGCCGGCGCGCAATGTTCTCGGTGCGACGATAGGGCATGAACCGAGTGAATGCTGATTCACCGCGATTCTGCAACCACAATCAGTGGACAAACCTGAGTTTCTAGTTTTGATGCGTGCCACTGGTGCCGCCACCGCCAGCTAGCGACTTTTCCCGAATCCCGCTCAGGGTGGCGGTGGGCGTAATCGCTTCCGGATCGATCTTCAGGTGGATGATTGACGGCTTGCCGGACGCGTGCGCGGCTGCAAACGCAGCCGGAAAGTCGGCGGTTTTTTCCACAACAGCCCCGTAGCCTCCAAAAGCTAGTGCGTAGGCAACGAAATCCGGGTTGCGAAGTGCGGTCGCAATCACGCGGCCTGGATAGTCGCGCTCCTGATGCATGCGGATGGTGCCATAGATACCGTTGTCGGCGACCAGGACAATCACCGGCAGCTGGTATTGAACTGCCGTGGCAAAGTCCTGCCCCGTCATCAGGAAGTCGCCATCTCCGGCAACACACACAACGATGTGATCGCGAAAGAGCGTCTGCATCGCAAGCGCGGCGGGCAAGCCGTATCCCATGGAGCCCGAAGTCGCGCCGACAAGACCGCCGAACTTGCGCGCGCGATAGAAGCGATGCACCCATCCGGAGAAATTTCCTGCACCCTGCGTTACGATCGCGTCGGGTGGCAGGTTGTCCCGTAGCCAGATCATCACTTCGCCGAGATTGACCGCGCCCGGCACGGACGTGGCCTTCTCGCTCCAGGCGAGATAGTCCGCATGCGCGACATCGGACTCACCGCGCCAGGCGATCTCCTTTGGCGGCTGCAGGGTGTCGAGCGCGGCGCAAAATGCATTTGGAGACGCGTTTATGGCGAGATGCGGATGATAGACTCGGCCGAGTTCCTCCGCGCCTGGATGGATGTGAACCAGTTTGATCTGCGGCTCCGGAATATCGAGGATGCTGTAACCTTGCGACGGCATCTCGCTGAAGCGACCCCCAATCAGCAGCAACAGATCGGCGCTTTTCACACGTGCTAGCAGTTTCGGATTAGGGCCAATGCCGACGTCGCCGGCATAGCAACGGTGCATTGCATCAACCAAATGTCCGCGCCTGAAGGTCGTGGCCATCGGCAG
>JBKPLN010000508.1:0-3615 GCA_046731635.1 Pseudomonadota bacterium
TCTCAGCTCTCAAGCACCGAGAAATCAATCGCGCCTCAAGGACAAATCAATAGTTCCGCAAGGACGGCATGCAGAGCCGTCGGCAGGCTCCAGTCACATGGAGCTCATCGATGACTCATGCGCCAAACGAATTGAGCGGACGCAGATTCTTGCGAAGGCTGCTTGATCTCATAGCATCCGTCAGACGCTGGTGCTCGAGGCCTGCGCGGATAAGACGGCTGCGGATCAATCGATTTCACTGATGAGGTGGTGCGCTCAAGAGCCAGCTTCTGGAACACCGGCCTTGCGAAGTCCTTCATAGTAGCGATCGACCCCCATGTCGCGGGCGAAGGGATGCATGGTGCGGACAAATGCCACGGAGAAATTCGGTCTGGCTCGGGTCACCTCGGCGAGATAGCGCTGCGCCTCTTCCAGCCGACCCAATTGTCCCAACGCCGCGATGAGGATCGCATAGCGCGACCACTGGAAGCTGGGCTGCGCCAAAGCCTTGAGCGCAAACCGCACGGCCGCATCATCCTCCCCGCTGACTAGGTATGACCCCATGTTGGGATCGTGCGGACTGAGCCGAATTGCCGATTCCAGATGCGGGAAGGCGTCTCGCGGTCTGCCCGAGAATACGAATGCGGCACCGAGACCGTAATGTGCAAGCGCGAGGCTCGGGTTGAGATCCAATGCAATCTCCAACTCGGATTTTGCAGCAGCATAGTCGCGGCAGAGATAGCGAATTCTTCCCAGGGTGCAATGCGCACCGGCATCGTCCCGATCGAGAGCGACCGCCTTCTGAGCAGATTCGAGAGCGCGTTGGCGCCGGTCATTCTCGGGCTGAACAAAGCCGTAGACGACTTCGTAATAGTATGCCTCGGCGAGGGCCGAGTAGGCGGGACCTAGATCGGGATCAATGCCGATGGCTTCCTCGAAAAGTTTTCGCGCCTGCGCCAAATCCTCTTGCGTGTACCGATACAGATGGAACATGCCGCGCTGGTAAGTGCTCCATCCGTCCAGGTTATCTCGCTGTTTGACGCGCGCTCTTTCCCGCTCCGCCCGACTCAATTCGGGCTCGATACCGCCGACAATCGTCTGGGTAATTTCATCCTGAACGGAAAAAATATCCGAGGCCGCCCGGTCGTAGCTTCGCGCCCAAACATTGCTGCGGTTATTGGCGTCGATGAGCTGCGCGGCGACCCGGATGCGGTCGCCGGCGCGGCGAACGCTTCCCATCAGGATATAACGAACGCCGAGCTCTCGAGCGATTTCTTCCGGGCCGATTGGGCTGCTCTTGTATGCAAAAGTCGAACCTCGGGCGATCACGAAAAACCAGCGAACCCGCGACAGCGCGGTAATGATTTCTTCCGTGACGCCGTCGACGAAAGAATCCTGGTCGGAATCGCCGCTCATATTGCTGAATGAACGGCGATGGACGGCTTGGTCGGCACGCCAAGCGCAGCCGCGCGCGGCTCGGCGGGCGCCAGCGTCTCTTTGTTCTTCAAGTCTACGGGGGCGATGAAGCGAAAGCCTTTCCTGGCGAATGTCCGAATGAGGCTTTGCTTGTCGCCGCTGTCGCCAATGGCCCTGCGCACCGCGTTTATTCGGCTGGTCAGCGTTGATTCCGAAACAATTCGGCCGCTCCAGACCGAGGCGATGAGGTCGTCCTTGCTGACGACACGGTCGCGATTTTCGACCAGATAAATCAGCACATCGAAGACCTGCGGTTCGAGAGCGACAAGCTCGCTGCCGCGGCGCAATTCGCGCCGGTCGGTGTCCAGCAGGCAGTCTTCGAATCCTATTTGCATGTCGGTTTTTTTATTCGCGCTAGCCCCAAAGCGGTTTCAAATCCGACGCAGTGCGTTCGCCGAAGAAGCGTCGTATTTCATCGAGACTGAGAGCAGGCCTGATCCGCCGCGCTTCAGCCAACGCTCCCTGGGCTTCCGACTTCTGGCCTAGCTTTGTAAGGACCCATGCAACAACTACACGCGCCGTGTAGAGACGGCCATCCCGCCGCGCGGCCGCCGATGCCTCCGCCAGCGCTTCCTCGAAACGACCGGCTCGTCCGAGTGCAAAAGCGAGAATCATGCTCCAGAACGTCAAACGAAAATCCCGAGGGCTCGACCGCATGCCGAATTTCATGCTCTCGATGCCTTCCTCGAAACGACCGAAAAGAACCAATGACGCACCGAGGGCGACGTGAGCCTGCGCGTTACTCGGGTCGAGCTCGAGTGCGCGACGCAGAAGCTCGACGCCGCGCTCATGCTCGCCGATGTCGGCGAAGGCGCAGCCGGCGAAACCAAGTACGTCGGAGGCGTTCGGATCCAATGCGACTGCGCGCTCGGCCTCCAAGTACGCGTCTTTCTTGGCAGCTGCAAAGTCGGTGACAAGCGACAGGTTGGCACCAAAGGCGTTAATCAAGGCTGTGAACGCGCGGGCGAGGGCAAAGTCCGGATCAATGGCGATCGCCTGGCGCGTCCGGCTCAGTGCTTCAGCAACGGTGTCCTCGTTCCAGCCTTGCGTTGCAATAGCGCCAGCCGCCCGACGAAAATGCGACCAGGCATCAACGCTCTCGATTCTCCGCCGGTGAATCACTGAAAGGTCCGCCTTGGTCAGCGCGGGCTCCAGTTCGACCATAATGCGGCGCGCGATCTCGTCCTGAAGATCCAGCGTGTCGCCGCGCTCTACGTCATAGCGTCCGGCCCAGAGCTGGTTGCCGCTTTCGGCTTCGACGAGCTGGACTGCCATGCGCACGCGATCGGCCGAGCTGCGCACACTGCCTGTGACAACGTAACGCACTCCCAGTTCAGCGCCGACCCGCCGGGTGTCAGCATTGCGCTGCGAATAGGCAAATGAGGACGCGCGGGCGATGACGAAAAATCCCGGCACACGTGCAAGCTGCGCAATGATGTCTTCGGTGAGACCGTTGGCGGTCAATTCGAGCGCTCGATCCTCGGAGAGGTTTTCAAATCGCAGCACTGCGATCGAGGGACGATCGGAAACAAGCGGTGGCAAAGGATCGAGGCCCTGCATCCGGGACTCATTGAAGCCATTGGCTGCGGGGGGCTGCGCGTCCTCCTGCACTTCGCCGACGAACCGGAAGCCCTTGCGGGCTGACGTTTTTATCAGGTTCTGTTTTCTGCCGCTGTCGCCCACGGCCTTGCGTGCCGCGTTGATGCGGCTGTCGAGCGTCGAGTCCGAAACGATCCGACCGCCCCACACAGAGGCAATGAGGTCATCCTTGCTGACCACACGGTCTCGGTTCGTGATCAGATAGACGAGAAGATCGAACACCTGCGGTTCGACAGGCACGGCCGAGCCACCCGCGCGCAACTCGCGGCGCTCGCAATCAAGCGCGAAATTATTGAATAAAAACAGCACGTTGCGCCCCGCAACTGAGACCGCTGCCAAATCATACCGGCTGGCCGTCTAAAGCGAAATCAAGACTTCCTCAAGGACAAATCAAGCGGGACTCAAAGCCTTTAGCTCGCACAAGGCGCATTGATCAGGCGCAGGAATCCAAAGGAGTCGCGCATGCAGATCGATAGCGCCCGCCGCGAGACCGATTGCCATCGGCAGGAAGCACTCAGCCTCCGCGCCCAGACCAGGACCCGGTTTTTCAGACAACTGGGC
>JBKPLN010000509.1:0-3019 GCA_046731635.1 Pseudomonadota bacterium
GTTAAGCCGACGATTTGCGCGGTTGGGTTAGCCGCCGTAACGCGCAAGCAGCGCCTGAGCGCGGACCAGGTGCGGCCGGTCGTACATTTTGCCCTCGATCCCGACCGCGCCGGCACCGGGCTGCGCTGCAAATGCGGCCACCACGGCCTTGGCTTTCTCGATCTCGGCGCTCGTCGGTGTGAACACCTCATTGATGATGGGCACCTGGGCGGGGTGAATCGCGAGACGTCCTGTGAACCCGTCTCGTCGGGCAGCTTCAGTGTCGCGGTGCAATCCTTCCGAGTTGCGAAAATCAACGAACACGGTTTCGATCGCGGGCAGGTTTGCAGCCGCAGCAGCGTAGAGACACAGTGAGCGCGCCAGGCGATAAGGCTCGGTCAAAGCACCCTCGGCGTCGCGGTTTGCTGCGGCGCCCAATTCGGCCGACAGGTCCTCCGGCCCCCAGGTCAGCCCGATCAATCGCGCACTTGCGCCGCGGAATGTTCCGGCGGCGAACAGGCCTGCGGCTGTCTCCACCGCTTGCGCGAGAATTTTGATATGGCCTTCCGGCACACCAGCGATCGCCTCGCGGGCGGTCAGCTTCGCGTCAAGATGGACCACGCTTGTCGCCCCCTCGGCCTTGGGGAAGACAACGGCGTCGGGTGTGCCCGCAACGATCGCATCGAGGTCGGCATCCGTCATTCCGGTGTCCAGCCCGTTGATGCGCACAAGAAGGCGTGGCCTTTCATTGGCCGTGGAAGCCCGTTTGAGGAAAGCTAATGCCGCCGCGCGAGCGGTATCCTTTCGCTCCGGCGCGATTGAATCCTCCAGATCAATGATGACTGCATCCGCCCCACTCGCGACCGCTTTGTCGAGTTTTGACCCGCCGTCTGCGGGGACGAACAAGAGAGAGCGCATGTAGTCGTCCTTGCTGATGTTATTGTTGAGGTTTCGGACTCTAGCTCAAATGTCTCGGGGATGCGCGGATTTGGCGCTGGAATTTCGGCGGCGTCTCGGGGTTAAATGCGCGGGGAGGTATCACCCATGATAAGCAGTAAATTCATAACACTTTCGGCTGTTCTGTTCACCGCCGCTTTTTCAGCCACCGCGGTGGCGCAAGCTCCGGCCCAACAACAACAACCGATGTTCGCGACCACCAAGGTCGAGGGCACCGACAACGTCTACATATTCCGATATCAAAACCACCAGGCGATGTTCATTGTCACGCCTGCCGGTGTCATCGTCACTGATCCGATCAGCTACGGCCGGCCGCAGGCCGCGAAAGCCTACCTGGAAGAGATCCGCAAGATCACCCAGGCGCCGATCAAATATCTGATCTACAGCCATCACCATTACGATCACATCGCCGGCGGCAAAGTGTTCAAGGATGCCGGCGCCACCGTAGTTTCGCATCGCCGCGCCAAGGAGCGGCTTGCGCAACTCAAGCCCACCGACGTCGTCGTTCCCGATCAGGTCGTCGACGGCAAGCGCACGATCAAGCTCGGCGGCACCACTCTTGACCTGGTCTACACCGGCCGCAATCACTCCGATTCTTCGATCGTGATGTTGTTGCCAAAGGAGAAGATCCTGTTTGCCGTCGACTTCAATTCACTCGGCGCCGTCCCGTCGCGGCTCGCGGTGAACGATTCCTATCCCACCGAATGGGAGGCCTCGTTGAAAAAGACGCTTGCCCTCGGGTGGGAGCGCATGATTCCCGGACATCCCGGGCCCAACGGCCGCCTGGGCACCCGCAAGGACATGGAAGAGCAGATAGCCTTCATGACTGATCTTGCCTCCGAGGTTAAGAAGGCGTCCGACGCCGGCAAGTGCTTCGACCCGGCAACGAAGGAAGTACGCGTGCCGAAGTATCAGACCTTGACCAACTACGAGCAGAACATCGAGTGGAACGTCCACCGCTGGTGCGGCTACTACGGTCGCGGCATCTAGAGGTTTGGGCTGATAAAGAACATCAAGGCCCGGCGCCAACCGCCGGGCCTCTTTTATTATTTCGGCCGCATCCGCATGAATGCTTGCCGGTGACATTCGGCCACGAGCGTCCCGTCCTGCTTAAAGGCCTTGTGGTGAAATTCGACGATGCCCGCGCCCGGGCGCGACTTGGATTCGCGCTTGCTTACGACCTGGGTCGTGCAATTGATGGTGTCGCCTTCAAAGAGCGGATTCGGGAATTTCACGTCGGTCATCCCGAGATTGGCAATGGTCGTGCCGACCGTCATGTCCGACACCTGTATTCCAATCATGAGCCCGAGCGTGAACAGGGAGTTCATCAAGGGCTGGCCCCATTCAGTTTCGGTCTCGCAGAAATGGCGGTCGATATGCAGCGGCTGCGGATTGAGCGTCATGTTGGAGAACAACATGTTGTCCATCTGCGTCACGGTGCGTGTGTAGCGGTGCTCGTAAGTCTTGCCGACTTCAAAATCCTCGAAATAGAGGCCGCCACGCTTGTGCCGCTGCATCGTTTCCACCATCGAAGCCCTCCGAATTCCTGCCGAGTGTGCGCTTGCGAACGCCGTTTACCATTCGTTTACCATAATTCCCCATGTTCGGCAGGCCCGCGGGAGGCGTTGCGTCCGCGTCACTGAACATGAGCCGAGAGCTTCGCAAAGGCGCAACACCATGGCCGTCAATCCGGCTGCCACCAGCGCGGCGCCACAGATCACCGGAGCGATCCGCCAGGCAGCCCAGTCGACGGGCATCAGCTTCGAATATCTGCTGACCACGGCGAAAATCGAATCCAACTTCAATCCATCGGCGCAGGCATCGACCTCGTCGGCGAAGGGCCTCTACCAGTTCATCGATCAAACCTGGCTCGGCACCATGAAACAGGATGGTGCGGCGCTGGGACTCGGTCGCTACGCCGATGCCATCACCCGCACATCGGATGGGCGCTACGTCGTTTCGGATCCTCAAATGCGGACTGCAATCCTGCAGCTGCGCAGTGATCCGAAAGCCAGCGCGATGCTGGCTGGAGCGCTAACTCGCAACAACGCGGCATTGGTGAACTCGAGCATCGGCCGTCAGC
>JBKPLN010000510.1:0-3130 GCA_046731635.1 Pseudomonadota bacterium
CAAAAAAGGGGCAAGGAAATGCAGACAAAAACAGAATCGGCTGGCTTCGGAACATCGATCAGGACGATCGCATTGGCCAGCGCCATCGGCACGACCATCGAATGGTATGACTTTTTTCTTTTCGGTGTGGTGACTCCACTCGTGTTCAACAAACTCTTCTTTCCCAACTACGATCCGTTGGTCGGCACCTTGCTCGCCTACACGACGTTCTTCGTCGGCTTCATATCGCGACCGGTCGGCGGCATCCTCTTCGGTCACTACGGCGATCGCATCGGCCGCAAAACCGTGCTCGTTCTCACGATCCTCATTATGGGCATCGCGACATTCCTGATCGGTCTGCTGCCGACTTATGCTTCGGTCGGCATTTGGGCCCCGGTCTTGCTGCTTTTCCTTCGGGTCTTTCAAGGCATCGGCATCGGTGGCGAATGGGGTGGCGCGGTGCTGATGGCCGTTGAGCATTCCCCGGCCGGTCGGCGCGGCTTCTATGGCAGCTGGCCACAGATCGGAGTGCCTGCTGCCTGCTGCTGAGTTCGGGGATGGTCTACCTACTATCCTACCTTCCCGAAGCCGACTTCCTCTCGGGGGGGTGGCGCATCGCCTTTCTGATCAGCGCGATACTGGTCGCGGTCGGTCTCTATATCCGCTTGAAGATCATGGAGACACCCGCCTTCACGCGCATTCAGGAATCCAACAAGGTCGCCCACGTTCCGTTCTTCGAGCTGTGGCGAACCCACGGCAAGAACACCTTACTCGGCCTGGGGGCCCGTTATATCGAAGGCGTGACATTCAATATCTTCGGCGTGTTTATTGTCGGCTACGTCGCCAATTCATTGGGGTTGCCGCGGCAGACTGCGCTTGCGGGCGTAATGATCGCATCGGCAATCATGATCATCATGCTGCCGATCTACGGAAATCTGTCGGACCGGATTGGCCGCCGTCGCATGTTTGGCGTTGCCGGATTGCTGATCGGCATCTTGGCCTTCCCAGCCTTCTGGCTGATGCAAACGAAAGATCCGCTGTTGATCTGGATTGCGATCGCAGTTCCATTCGCAATCGTCTATCCGGCCGTCTATGGCCCGCAGGCAGCCCTGTTCTCGGAGCTGTTCGACACGCGCGTTCGCTACACCGGAATTTCGTTCGTCTACCAATTCTCCGGGATCTACGCGAGCGGCCTGACCCCTATCATCGCCACAGCTTTATTGCCGGCCGGCGGCAACAAGCCGTGGCTGATCTGCGGCTATGTCCTCCTGGTCAGCATCATCAGCGCAGCCTGCGTTTTTGCAATGACCGAGGCGCACAAGCGTGACATGGCCGTCGACAGTCGATGACCGGCATTTAGGACAAGCGATGCGATCGACATGGATCTCAATCTAAAAGATCGCATCGCGATTGTTACCGGCGGCGGCGCCGGCATCGGCGAGGCAATCGCCCGCTCGCTTTCTGCGGAAGGCTGCACGATTTGCATTCTTGACCGAAATGCCGACGCCGCAAACAAGATCGCGTCGGCTATCGCGCAGAGTGGAACGCCGGCCCGCGCTGCCGCCGTCGATGTGGCTGACGCTGACGCGGTTGCGCATGAATTTGGGCAATTCGCAGCTGCTTTTGGTCGCATCGACATTCTGGTGAATGCAGCCGGTCTGCTTTCGACCGGTCCCGCCGCTGACTTACCCGCGCCTGAGTGGCAGAAGGTGAGCGATGTCAACTTGTCGGGCGTGCTCTATTGCACGCAGGCCGCGATTCCGGTCATGCACCGACAGCGCTATGGGCGCATCATTAATATTGCCTCGGTCGCTGCAATGCGCGGTGGCGGAACGGTCGGCAACGCTCTTTACGGCGCAACCAAAGCCGGTGTTGTGGCCTTGACCATGGGATTTGCTCGCGAACTCGGCCCCCACGGCATCACCGTCAACGCCATCGCGCCTGCCATTGCCGACACGGCGATGACGCGTGCCGTGCTTACCGACGAGGTGCGGACCAAAGTATTGGAGCGAATTCCGCTCCGGCGCTTGACTACCCTGGCCGATATTGCGGACCTGGCTGTGTTTCTAGCGTCCGCGCGCGCGAGCTTCATCTCCGGCGCCGTCATTCCTGTAGACGGCGGTATTCTGACTACGTAGCGAGATTGCAAACGCGTCTGCTTGACCAACGAGCGGCCGTTTGTCGCAGCGGCTAGACATATGACGACGGGGCAATCGATCGAAGACAGTTGCCCATACTCGAACGCTGGAAGGTGACGAATGTTGGCCCCTTGATCAGGTTTGTCGAGCCGGTACGATAGTTTTGGCGAAGCTTGAAAATGTAGATCGGCATTGTGACAAAAAAAATTGAGCAAGCGAAAAAAGAATCGGCGTCTCGTGATCCCGAAGGGCGTTTGGCCAAGCTCGAACGTGAATTGCTTGCGAGCGAGGAGCGATGGCAGGCGATAGTCGCGAACCCGTTCATGGGTATTACGGTTCTCGACAAAAACCAGTATTTCGTAGCCGCCAATTCAACCTATCAAGCCATGGTCGGTTACACGGAAGACGAACTCAGAAAGCTGACGCCGCTGGATATCACTCCGCCCATTGATCGGGAGATCAACAGGGCACTCTTCAAGGAGCTTCAGCAGGGTGCACGCCAGCACTACGAGCTGACGAAGCGGCTTCAGCGCAAAGATGGCGAGCTGATCTGGATCCAGTTGTATGTTTTTGGAATTCCGGACCGTGGTTCGGTCGGCATGACGGTTGATATCACCGAAAAAATGCGTGCCCAGCATGCGCTGCAGATCGCCCACGAGGAACTTGCGCGCTCGGCACACGTGAGCCGAATGGGCGCGATAACTGCGTCAATTGCTCACGAAATCAATCAACCGCTGGGCGCCATTGTTGCAAATGCCGGTGCGGGTCTGCGCTGGTTGGCGCGAACCCCGCCCGACCTTGCCGAGGCGCGGGAAAGCATTGAGCAGATTGTTCGCGAAGGACAACGCGCGGCCGACGTGGTCCAGAGCGTGCGATCAATGTTCAAGTCCAGGGATTTGGAGCGTGCGCCCATTAACTTGAATGAGGTCATCGAGCAGGTACTCGCGCTGGTTCAGGGAACGCTGGAAAGGAAAGGGGTTATCGTTCGCACCGACTTCGATGAAACACCTGCG
>JBKPLN010000511.1:0-2144 GCA_046731635.1 Pseudomonadota bacterium
GGGCATTTTAGGGCGGTTGGACAAACTAAATTGTTGAAATTTCCGGGAGTGCGCACGCCTCCCGGGCCCACCACGCAGTCCCGTGTCTCCGGAGAGTTCCTGTCAGCCGCTGAAAATGCGGCCAATTGGCGGATTTTCTTATCCGCGTTGCTGTCTCCATATAGAGACTATTGAGGGCTAGTCGGCGATTTTGACCGGTCGGTCTCTGGGCCGCTGAATTCCGTTTCCTGGGAAAACGGAGACCAGTGGGCTAGAGACCAGTTCGAATGTGCGACTGCGGCGGGCTCAAACCGAGTGCACGGTATTGGCGCGTCCATTCGGGCGGGAGTTCGCAGAGACGAGTGACGCCCATGCCATAGGGCAGCCGCCCCTCAATGGCTGCCTTGACCAGGTCGGGCGCAAGGAATGCAAGCGAGATCGTCATGTTGACCTTGCGCACGCTGCAGCGCTCGCGCTGAGCGATCGCTTCAACCGTGATCGCCTGTTCGGTCATAAGTTCGTTCAACCAGCGTCGTCCTTTGGCAATTGAAGCAATAAGGAGTGCGCGGTTCTCTGACCGGATCGGACGCGCGGGAGGAGAGGAGGGCGTCTCGGGCAACAGAGTCTCACGTCGGCGAGTACCTGATGTCTTGCGCCATGGCACCTCGAGCCGCCGCGCGTTGAAACGTCGCTTTGCCTTCGCGCCTTTCGTCTCGGCGAGCTCAATGACCAGCCGATCGGGGCGAAGGTCTACGCGCGTGACGTGGTTCTGGACTAAGGCCTTGTCGTCGACATCGACAGACGGACCGAGGTGATCGCGGACCGACTTTGTAACGAGCGCCTCGATCTGTGGCGCGGGGACGCGGCTGATGCCGCCGGCCAAGTCGGACTGACCCTGCACCAAGGTCGAGGAGATGTAGTAGCGGTACTTGGCGGCTCCTTTACGGGAATGGGTCGGCGTCATCCGCTGACCATGATCATCGAACAGCCGGCTGGTCAGAATGGCCACGCAGCGCGTGCGCCCCTGTTTATGGCTGCGCACCTGTCTGTCGAGTTTGGCCTGAACGGCGTTGAACAGCTTACGGTCGATGATTGCCGGCTGTTCACCGGGAAGAGTCTCCCCCTTGAACACCACCTCTCCGACGTAGAACCGGTTGCGCAGCAGGTGAGCAAGCGGGCCGCGCGTGAAGGGGATGCCTCCAATGGATTTGCCGGACTTGAGCAGGCGTTTCTTCGTGACAATGCCTCGCTGGCGCAGGTCGGCCATGAGCAGGTTCAGGCTGCCGAGCTTGAGGTAACTGTGGAAGATCGTTCGTACCGCCTCGGCCTCAGCCTTATTGACGGTGATCTTGAGCTCTCTGGTGTCATAGCCGAGCGGGGCCATGCCACCGACCCATAGTCCCTTGCGCTTGGAGGCTGCGATCTTGTCGCGGATGCGCTCTGAGGTGACCTCGCGTTCGAACTGGGCGAAGGACAAGAGCACGTTAAGCGTCAACCGCCCCATCGAGGTGGTGGTATTGAATTGCTGCGTGACCGACACAAACGAGACACCACGCTTGTCGAACAGCTCCACCAGCTTGGCGAAGTCCGCCAGCGACCGGGTCAGGCGATCGACCTTGTAGACCACGATGACATCGATCTTGCCGGCCCGAATGTCTGCCAATAGCCGTTGCAGGGCAGGCCGGTCGGTATTGCCGCCAGAGAAGCCACCATCCTCGTACCTCGTGCGCATCAGCGTCCATCCAGCATGGACCTGGCTGCGGATATAAGCCTGCGAGGCATCGTACTGCGCATTGAGCGAATTGAAGTCCTGCTCCAGCCCCTGGTCGGTCGAGACGCGGGTGTAAATCGCGCAGCGAACCGTCTTGTTGCGCTTGGCCTTCATGGATTTGCTTCCGATCTGAGAGCTGACCGGTCGCGCAAGCCGAAGAATCGAGGTCCATTCCAGCGGGTGCCGGTGATCGCGAATGCGACGCTTGACAGGCTCGGATAGGTCTTGCCGTTCCAGGCAAAACCGCCAGTCAGCACTGCGACACGATGCATCCGCCCGTTCCACTCACGGGAGAGGATGGTGCCTTGCTGAAGAGTGGACATAACGTCATTCAACTTCCTCATCTGGTCGCCCGCGGCTTTGAGCGAGTCCGCGCGATCGAGGACTCGTTGAC
>JBKPLN010000512.1:0-2556 GCA_046731635.1 Pseudomonadota bacterium
CTGCAAGCTGTATCGCGGATACGCCGGGCCCTTTCTTTTGGCCGCGTTTGCCGCCGTAAACTCGCTCGTCAAATCTATCTTCGAGCCCGATATTTTGCCTCCGGAACCTAAAAACAAGGATGCATAGTCATCCGACGTCGAGAGTGCCGGGACGGGGCTGCTTGGCGACGATTGGCTGGCACGGATGAATGAAAGCAGCAGGCGCGTTCAATGGCCGACCGCGTGAGTTAGGCCCACCCCACAACATGCTGGCGGATATAGCGCAGAGACTATCCAATTCTCAAGTGGAGTTAGACTGTTGTGGATTTAGTATTTCGATTACTTCACCAGTTTTCGGATCAATTCTCTTCACCGGAGAAGCTGGTCCTAGCGTTCCAACTGGTCGTCAAATTGCCACTGGCTTTTCGGGGGGGAACGGGGGAGCCAGCAGCACCTATTTAACTCGTTGGGTCTTCAGCGTTCCCGGCTCACTCTCACCGAGAGCCTTAAGCGCCGCGGAGGCGATAACGAGAGGGTCGATTGCTCCCCTCTTTACTTGGTGCCGTATAGAAGCATGAAGCCGCAAAGAGATGTCTGGCTGCTCGCGCCTCCGAGCGACGGAAATTTGCTTCCAAGCGATCTGATAGGCCGAACTGTATAGCTCAATATTTTTCGCAGTCTTTCCCCAACCGCCTGTGTGATGCTTTCGTGGAGGCTCTCTTCGTCTGTTCTTTCCGGCGGTTTTCATTGAAATATTGGCTGGTCGCATGTCGCCCTGAGAACTGAGAAGTGCCGGGGCAGTTCCAACAAGTTAGGGACCGCTGGAGGTTCGCCCGAGAACAGGCTGCGGCAAGCGAAAATTACCCAGCGGGGCATATCCTGCGTATTAAAAATGATGCGTTAGAAGGTTCCATTAGCCGCTTTTAATCGTGCGGGTGTCCTTGTTTATCCGGTCTGTGCGGTCGCAGACTTAGCCGCTACTTATTTTCGCAACTGAGTAACCCTGCAGACGTTGTTTTCAAGACCGCGCCAACCACTGTGTTTCTCCCCCCAGAGAAGCGCGGTTGTTAGGGCCGGGCGGTCCGTGGCGCGGCCCTTTCTTTTGTGTGGGTCTGTTGCTTTTTCGACACCGGAACAAAAATTCTACAATCGTTTGTCTTTTGTAAATGCCGGCAACCAAGGAGCGCTGGCAAAAGGCTTCCAATGACCGCGTCCCCAAGTTCCTTGCGCGGTTGTAGGGCCGGGTTGATCATCATCGCCCGGCCCTTTCCTTCATTCGGATCACGGTCGCGAGCTTAGGACAAATGGACTACCTGCTTTGCGTGGTCGTTGGTTTCATTCTCGGCTATGGCGTTCGGGAGGCCATGTCGCGGCATCGTCGAGCGCGTGCACGCCGAGAAAGAGGCCAAAAAAATGGAGGGCCGCCGGGGGATAACAGCAGCCCCTAATAAGCCGCGCTCGCGAGGCATTAGGCGGCGACCGCGCTCGCGCTTTCCTGGTCGCAGGCGGCGTTCCAGCGCTGAATGAACGCGCGCAACCACTCCCGCTCGTTGGTGGTGAGCTGTCCATTCCTAAGGTGCTCGGGAATCTCGGGGACGTCGCCCAAAAGCAAGCCGTGCTCGCTCTGCCAATCTTTGTATGCTTTGCAGAGTGACACGATGGTGTCGGTCATTCGTCGATTACCCATTTTCCGAAAGGTCTGATTTGCAGCACGACTGCCAATGGCATTGGCCTGCGAACGAAACAGGCTCGCCCTCGCCATTTTAAGTAGTTCCTCTCGCGACATGACGGACCTCGGCATAGATTTGCCTCCGTGCCCTCCCTGTACCAATGCGCTACGCCCACGCGGTGTTCCGCTCGACGTGGCCACCGGGGTCTGTCGCGAAGGGCTAGGCGGCGTCCGCCTCATCAAGAGGCGGCGCTAGCGTTCAGAGGCGATCTGGCGGCTAGTGCGGCAGGCGCGTTGAATGGCCGACCGCGAGAGCTACGCAATAACATACCGTCGATATAGGGCTAAGGCCGCAATTTATGCGACTATTGAGTTGCCTCATGTCTGAGAATCTGGCCTATAACAAACAAAGAAGCGAGGATCGCGTGAACGATCCTCGCCTCCCTGTCAGATCAGGACCTTGACATTGCCGCGATGCCCGGAGGCCCGCGGCAATATTTTTAATCTTGACCTTACATTGACTCGAAAGTTCTTCGAACTCTCGGGCCACGCGGCGCGACCCTCGCGGATCACGTCTGCGCACCATCAAACGGTTTTCGAGCCGCCGTTTATGACAGCATCGGCCCGCCATTGGCGTTCATGATCGTCAATAGCGGTACCCGTTGGCTCCCCGAACCTGAAACCTTCGGCTCAAAGTCGGGGCGGGGTGCCGCCTAAGGGACCAACAGCTGGCCATCAGCCGCAATCCTTCGGTGGGCATCGAAATGGTGCGCAAGCCCCTAAGAAGAGTCGAGTCGTCAGTCGATTAAAGTTGTTGAGAACTTTGGCGGCGCAAAAAAGGCCGCATTACCGTGATTATGAGGGCAGACCTCGTGTTTGCTCAGCTATCGCGCGGGTGCCCCCGGCGA
>JBKPLN010000513.1:0-4761 GCA_046731635.1 Pseudomonadota bacterium
CTCTCGAGGGGCCTGTCTATCTCGACCTCGCAGACGCCAAAACCGATATTTGCGCCTGGCTCGCGAAAGCTGGCTTCATGTCGCAACGGCCCCTCACCCGCATGGTTCTTGGACGGGCGACCGGTTTTGAAGATACCGCTCGGACGTTCGCCGTAGTCGGGCCAGAGTTTGGCTGAAAGAGAGGCCGACCGCGATGCAGCCGGCGCCACAATCTCGAAATATTTCGCTCAGTACAACTTTGGCGGATTGATCGGCGGCATTTTGATGCTCTTGTCGAGGTACTCATTGGTGTAGGCCGTCTTGATGTCGTACGGCTTTTCCATCTTGAGAAATTCGTCCACCAGTTTGTAGTCATCCGCCATTCGTTTGTCGTCATGCCAACCTAGCGCAACATTCCGCGAGGTGTCGTCGCTCATCAGGATGCTGACGAGGTGCCAGTTGGTCAGTTCGTTGTCGTACAACAGGCCGCTGTTCGCCTCGACCAACGCCTTGACGCAAGGATCTGGATTCTTCGCGCATTCGGCAAACGCTCTTTGCGTCACCTTGGTAAACTTGGCAGCGGTGTCTTGATTAGCCTTCAGCCATGCGCCGTTGGCAATAATCGAATTGCCGTAGGGATTAACGCCATCGTCCTTCCAGGCGAGGAACCCCATGTCGGCGCCGAGCTCGCGCGCGAATACGTGGTGCAGGTTGAAGAATGACGTGGTGGCGTCAATGGTCTTGGCCTTCAGTGCACCGAGCTTGGCATTGGCGTCGATGTTGACCCAGGTAACTGAGTTTGGATCGATGCCAACCTTCTTAGCCAGCGCCGGCCACATAGTGCGGGCGCCATCGCCGGCCGGGTTGCCGATCTTCTTCCCGGCGAGGTCCTTGACTGACTTGATACCGGAACTCTTAAGCCAATACAGGCCCTGTGGCGAGTTGGCATAGACATTCATCAAACCGACGAGATCCATGCCCTTGCCACGGAATAGCAGCACGCCGGCCATATCGGAGAGACCAAGCTGTGAAGAGCCCGCCGCAACTTTCTGCGCGGAGGCAGCGGAGCCGCGGCCGGTTTCGAACTCGACGTTGACACCCGCGTCCTTGTACCAGCCCATCTTCTGGGCATAGAAATACGGTGCATGGTCCCCACCGGCGACCCAATTGAGGGTGAAGGTGATTTTCTGCTGTGCCGAAGCCGTCGTCATGCCTAACGTGAGCGCCGCACCGGCCGCCAGTACCAGTTTCAAGATTTTCATGATGTTCCTCCTCCCGCAGCGGTGACGCCGATGACTCGCCATGTCCTCGACGGACGGCAAAGGTCCGTGGTAACTGCGTGGTTACCTCAAACGATAGGATTGGCCGCGTAGGCCTGTCAACGGCGCCGACGTGCAGCGAAGCAGAACGAAACCAAAGCAACCCGGGATTCGCCGCAATCCAGACCGGACGCGCGAAGCGATCCTGTTGGCTGCGCAAGACGAGTTCGCACGCAAGGGGCTTTCGGGCGGTCGGGTAGACGAGATCGCTCGCCGCTCGCGCGCCAACAAGCGGATGATCTACCACTATTTCGGTAACAAGCAGGGCCTTTATCTCGCAGTGCTGGAGCGCGTCTACGACAACTTGCGCGGCAGCGAGCGCACGGTGGATCTCGCCGGCATGGCGCCCGAGGTTGCGATCAAACGGCTCATCGAATTCAGCTTTGAGTATTGTCGCCACCACCCGGAGCTGATCAGCCTGATCAACAACGAGAATCTGCACCGGGCGCGCCATCTTCGGCAGTCCAAAAAGGTGCGCCAGTTGCACAGCCCGTTCGTTCGTCTGATCGACGATATCCTCGAACGCGGTGTTGCCCAGGGCGTGTTTCGGCCCGGCCTCGATCCAGTCAGCCTTTATGTGTCGATCGCAGCAATGTCCTTCTTCTATTTCTCCAACAATTGGACGCTGTCATCGATCTTCGGCCGACGGCTCGGCAGCGACTCGGCCTGCCGCCGGCAACGGCAGCACAATGTCGATATTGTTCTGAGCGCGATCCGCGCGTAACAGGGCCCCGCGTTGACGCCATCTCCGATCGCTGCCACTCTCGCCGGTGTAACCGCCTGGTTACTTGAGAAGAGGGATGGGTCTACGCTTCGCTGATTGGCCACCCGAGATCCTCGCCTTGCTGCGCAAGGGCGTGGTCATTCCCGCTCACCCCTTGGCGCTCGATGCCCGCCGCCAACTCGACCCGCGTCGACAGCGCGCGCTCGCCCGCTACTATCTCGACGCAGGCGCCGGTGGGCTCGCGGTCGGCGTGCACACAACGCAATTCGCAGTCCGCGAGGCTGGGCTTTACCAACCGGTGCTAGAACTTGCCATGCACGCCGCGGCGGAATGGTGCCAGCGTCCCATCGTGATGATCGCAGGCTTGGTGGGGCGCACCCATCAGGCGGTGCAGGAGGCGCAAACAGCGCGCGGCGTCGGCTATCACGCGGGCCTCCTCTCGCTCGCCGCGATGAAGGGCGCGAGCGAAGATGAGCTTATTGAGCATGCGCGCGCCGTCGCCGAGGAGATCCCGCTGGTTGGTTTTTACCTGCAGCCCGCCGTCGGCGGCATCGTGTTATCGGCAGCGTTCTGGCGGCGCTTTGCTGCGATCGAGAACGTGGCAGCGATCAAGATTGCGCCGTTCAACCGCTATCGCACGCTTGATGTGGTGCGCGGCGTGGTGGAGGCCGGCGCGACTGCACGCGTGACCCTTTACACAGGGAACGACGACCACATCATCCCCGACCTGGTGACCCCCTACAAGGTGCCGAGCAAAGGTGACTTCACCACCGTACGCATCCGGGGTGGCCTCCTGGGACACTGGAGCGTCTGGGTGCGAAGGGCAGTCGAGCTGCTCGAGCAGGCGCAGGCAGCCGCAGCGGCCCGTGTGGTGCCGGCCGATCTACTGGCGCTCGATTCGCAGGTCACTGATTGCAACGCCGCGATCTTCGATGTCGCAAACAACTTTCATGGCGTCATCACCGGCTGTCACGAAATTCTGCGCAGGCAAGGATTGTTGGAGGGCATCTGGTGTCTCGATCCAGGTGAATCACTTGGGCCCGGCCAGAAAGAAGAGATCGACCGCGTCTATGCCGCCTATCCGCATCTCAACGACGACGCATTTGTGCGTCAAAATCTCGCGCGATGGCTGGCATGATGCACCACCATAACCTGGCTGCTGCCACGTCCTTACCGTACAATGTCACTTGGGCCGCCGGTCTGTTGTGAGGTAGAGGGGAGCCGTGGGCCGAAATCAAGAATCGCTGCAACGCTACGCCCTGGCGGTGATCAGCCATTTGCTGCTGGTCCTTGCATGGTATTTCTTCGTCGTTCTCGGCAACGTGCCAAAATTTGTGCTGCCTTCTCCTAACGCCACAGTACAAGCGCTGCTCGTTTCCAATTATCGCTGGGTCGAAAATACCCTCGTCACCGGCGCCGAGATTTTCGGCGGCTATATTCTTGCCGTGGTGGTCGGTATTGGCATCGCGCTCTTGTTTTCGTGGTTCCGACGGCTGGAAATGTTCGTCATGCCGCTGCTGGTCAGCCTCAACATGATCCCAAAGGTGGCGCTCGGACCGCTTATCATCGTCTGGTTCCGCTACGGCGTTGGGCCAAACATGATGATGGCATTTGCAATCTGTTTCTTCCCAATCGTGCTCACAACCGCCCGCGGCTTGCGCGAGGTCGAGCCCGATTTACTTGATCTGGTGCGTACGCTAAAAGGCTCGCGCTGGCAGATCTTCACCAAGATCCAGCTGCCTGGCGCTCTGCCCTACATCTTCTCTGGCATGAAGGTCGCCGCAATCCTTGCGGTGGCGGGCGCTATCGTCGGCGAATTCCTCGGCTCCGACCGCGGTCTCGGGTATCTGATGCTGCAGGTGCAGGTCACGCTCGACACCGCCGCTATGTTTATGGCGGTGATCCTGATCACTGTGCTGGGGGCAATTCTCTATGGCATTGTACTTGGCCTGGAGCGCCTCCTGGTCGTGCGCGATGCGCGCATTCAGTAGCTGCTGCTCATGAGTGAGCCCTTTATCCACCTCGCTGGCGTGAAAAAAATCTACCGCACACGCGGGGTGGATTTCCTGGCGGTGTCGGAAGTGACATTCGACGTCGATGCGGGCGAACTGGTTTCGCTCGTGGGACCATCCGGCTGCGGAAAGACCACTCTGCTAAAGATTCTCGCCGGCCTTCATTCGTACGAAGCAGGCGAAGTGCGTATCGGGTCACCCACCCAGCCGTTCGATCCATCTCGCGACATCGGCATGGTGTTCCAGCAGCCGTTGCTGTTGAAGTGGCGGCGCGTGATCGACAACGTGCTACTGCCGGCGGAAATCCTCGGATTGCCGGTGGCCGAAAGTCGGTCGCGCGCACGCGATTTGCTGCAACTGGTCGGCCTCAAGGGAGCAGAAGACAAGTTTCCCTATGAGCTATCGGGGGGGATGCAGCAGCGGGCTGCCATTGCGCGCGCACTGATCCATGATCCCAAGCTCATTCTGATGGATGAGCCGTTCGGCGCGCTTGATGCGCTGACCCGTGAGAAAATGAATCTCGAATTGCTGCGGATCTGGCAGGAAGCCCGCAAAACCATTGTCTTCGTTACCCATGGCATTACCGAGGCGGTATTCCTCGGTACAGGCGTGGTCGTGCTCACCGCCGGCCCCGCTCGCATGGCAGACAATTTCCGCGTTGAACTGCCACATCCACGTCCACTCGAGATCAAGACCACTGAGAAATTCGGCGAATACAGCCGCCGAA
>JBKPLN010000514.1:0-6234 GCA_046731635.1 Pseudomonadota bacterium
CGCCTACACATACCGCGCTTCGGTGCACTTAGATCCGCCGCTGAGCGCACAGCGGTCGGCTTGGCCTCGCCGATGATATCTGGATCAAGCCGGAGGCCGCGCCGACCGCCGCGATGATCAAAAACCCGGTAACGTGATCGCCAATGACCAATTTGCCAATCCAACAGACCTTGAAATGACTTCCACCCTTGGCCCTTGTCGGACACGAGCCGTGCGCTGCACATGTCTGCTTCTGGCCCAAAGCGGACATGGCCGCGTGCACTGCACATGTCCGCTTTTGGGGCTAAAGCGGACATTGCGAATAAGTGACTCTTGAGTTGCTTGGTACTCACGTGGCCTATAGCAAAAACAAGAAGCGAGGATCGCGTGAACGATCCCCGCCTCCCTGTCAGATCAGGACCTTGATATTGTCGCGATGCCCGGAGGCACGCGGCAATATTTGATCTTGTCTTAACATTGACTCGAAAGTTCTGCCGAACTCTCGGGCCACGCGGCGCGACCCTCACGGATCACGTCTGCGCACCATCAAACGGTTTTCGAGCCGCCGTTTATGACAGCATCGGCCCCGCATTGGCGTTCATGATCATCAATAGCGGTACCCGTTGGCTTCCCCAACCTGAACCTTCGGCTCAAGTCGGGGCGGGGATGCCGCCCAAAGGCGCTGACTGGCCATCAGCCGCGGTCCTTCGGTGGGCGTCTAAATGGTGCGCAAGCCCCTTAGAAGAGTCGAGTCGTCGGGCAATTAAAGCCTGTGGAGAACCCAGCAGAGAAGGCCGCTTGTGACGTTATTTCTGGACCCGAAGGAAATCTCCACGCCACCTCGTCTGACGAGCCAAATCTGCCCGCTGTTGCCAAGGATGTTGCCAAACCGCCATTCTAGGGCGCAAAAACCTCCTAACTAATTGTTGTTACTGGTTGAACTAACGCAGCATTAATTGGCTGCGAAACAATAGAACAGCCCGTCGCCACCCGTGCTGCGCAGATCGGCCTGCGAACAACCGCCGTCCGGCCCACGCGAGGGATGTGACGAATTCCATGACCGTGAAGCATCGTCGTCGCGCAACCCCTGGCGGTCCGAATGCCCCACCATGACCGCGCCTTGCGTGCTGCTCGAGTAATTTCTGCAGGTGCGATCGTCGCTTCCGGCGAATGCCGTGCCATCCGGCTGTGAACCGGTCAGAATGTCGTGCCGGTTCGGAGTATCGCCGCGGCCGTTGGTGACCTCGCCTTTTTCGTTCAGGACCGTTTGCTTGGTCATGTTGTTCGAGCCGTGCAACTCAGCGACGTCTTTGGCGATCGTGACACCTTTTGCGTTAATCCAGGGTCCCCTGCCGATGCGGTCACGTGCATTCACCGCGCCGTTGCCTTGCGTCGACAAATAGGCACGCCAGGTCTTCGCACCCGCGCCGACCGCCGCCGCCAGTTGCTGGCAGTACTGGTCAGCTCCAGAGAGTCCGCCAAGGTCGCCGCCTTTGCCCGGCCCGACACTGGTTACGAAAAATGTCATATTGGCTTGTTGCGCCTGCGCAGGGACCGCATAGAAAAAAGCGATACAGGCGGCAAGCGGCGCACTCATCCGAGTGATGGTCATTGTATTACCTCCCGATATTGCGCGGGCCCTGCCCGCGGTCGCGAGGGACACAACACCAGTCTTGCTCTGCTATTCCTCGGATCACGCGCCCTTGATGTTCCCGATCTGCCTCAAGCTTTGCCGGAATATTGCTGATCGGTGACAGGCTCCAGCCAGATAACATGCTCACCACCCCGGGCCTCCTGCATGGCAATATGTTCCATCGCGTGTTCGGCAGTTGCGCCATGCCAGTGCTTTTCCTGCGGCGGAATCCAGACGGTATCGCCGGCGCGGATTTCCTTGATCGGGCCTCCCCAGGTCTGCACCCATCCGACGCCCGACGTTATGAAAAGTTTCTGACCGAGCGGATTCGTGTGCCATGCGGTTCGCGCGCCCGGCTCGAAACGCACCCAGGCTGATCGAATGCGCGCCGGATCCGGCGCCTGAATGATGGGATCCTGCCACACCGTGCCGGTGAAGCTTGGCGCGCTCATCCTGCGTGAAGGGCGTGATCCGCAAGCAATGATATCCATATGAATTCCTCCCGATGGCAATGCCGTGGTTCAGCGAAGTCTGCGAGTTGCAATACTCCAGCCTGCCGCTCATAAAAAGCCTCCCATCCTCATTTCGACGATCAAGGCTGACATGGAGCCGGCAAGAAACGAAATTCGGGACGGAATGCGGATTGATTGGGATGTTCCGATCCAGATGGATGACGGGATCGTGCTGCGAGCCGACATTTTTCGGCCAGTTGTTGAGCGCAGGCACCCGGTCATTTTGAGCTACGGCCCTTATGCGAAGGGATTGTCTTTTCAGGAAGGCTACAAAGGCAACTGGGCGCGCCTGACCAAAGCCGCACCGGAGGTGCTCGAAGGGTCAAGCAACAAGTATCAGAATTGGGAGCTCGTCGATCCCGAGAAATGGGTGCCCGACGGCTATGCGTGCGTCCGCATTGACTCGCGTGGCGCGGGCCGCTCGCTCGGCATCCTGGATGTCTGGTCGCCGCGCGAGATGCAGGACCTCTATCAGTGCATCGAATGGGCCGGAACGCAGCCATGGAGCAATGGCAAGGTCGGCATCAACGGCATTTCCTATTACGCGATGAACCAGTGGAATGTCGGCGCGCTTAAGCCGCCGCACCTGGCGGCGATGTGCATCTGGGAGGGCTCGTCCGACTATTACCGGGAGCTGTGCCGGCACGGCGGCATTCTCAGCGATTTTCTCAACAGCTGGCATCCACGCCAGGTAGCGAGCGTGCAGCACGGCGTCGGCACGCGCGGCGCGAGAAGCATTGTGACAGGCGAATGGGTGGCCGGGCCGGAGACGCTATCCAGGGAAGAACTGGCGAAGAATTCTGCGGACTCGCCCGGCGAGGCAAAGCGGCGCCGGACGCTCGACAGATATTACGCAGAGCGCACGGCCGAATTCGAAAAGATCGAGGCGCCTTTGCTGTCGGCCGGCAACTGGGCGGTATCGGCCTGCATACACGCGGCAATTTCGAGGGTTGGTCGAGAGCTGGATCCAGACAAAAGTGGCTCGAAGTGCACGGCGACACGCACTTCACGCACTTCTACAGCAACTATGGCGAGGCACTGCAGAAAAAATTCTTCGGCCATTTCCTCAAGGGGGAAGATACCGGCTGGACGCAACAACCTCACGTATTGCTCAACATTCGTCACCCGGGTGAGAAATTCGTGCCGCGCGGAGAAAACGAATGGCCGCTCGCGCGCACACGATGGACCAGATATTTCCTGCAGCCTGATGGAATGCGGTTGGAGCCGGAGCAGCCGGCGCATTCCGTAAGCCTGAGCTATGACACAACCGGTGACGGTCTGACCTTCAGCACGCCGCCACTTCGAGAGAGCCTCGAGATCACCGGCCCCGTCGCTGCTAAACTGTGGATGTCATCGCAAACATCAGATGCCGACCTGTTCCTGGCACTGCGGGTTTTTGATCCCGCAGGAAAGGAGGTCACCTTTATTGGCTCGAACGATCCGCGCGTTCCGGCAGGACTTGGCTGGCTGCGCGCATCGCATCGCAAACTCGATGCGCAGCGCTCTTGCCTTTCCGGCCGTGGCATACGCACGACGAAGAGTGGCGCCTTACGCCTGGCGAGCCTGTGGAGCTCGACATCGAGATCTGGCCGACCTCGATCGTGGTGCCCGCGGGCTATCGGTTCGCCTTGGCCGTGAGCGGCAAGGACTACGAGGTCGACGGCACCGATGCGGCACTGCCGAACGCGCCGTATCCGATGAAAGGCGTTGGCCCGTTTCTCCACGTCGATCCCGACGACCGGCCGGCAACCATCTTTGACACTCGCAATACGCTGCATTTTGCGCCTGGGCGACCGTCATATCTCTTGTTGCCGATCATTCCCACGGCGTAGAGTTTGGAAAAATTATCGAGTGGAGGCGCGCATGCCGAGGCGTTTTCTTGCCGCCGTGTTGCCGGCCATTTGCCTGTTCGCGCTCGTCGCGCAGGCTTCAGCGCAGCAATATCCAAGCCGCACCGTCACCGTTATCGTGCCCTATCCCGCCGGCGGGCCGACAGACGAGACTGCGCGCGTAGTTGCGAATTTTCTGTCGAAGAAGCTGGGCCAGAACTTCATCGTCGAGAACGTCACCGGCGCCAGCACGATCATCGCCACCAATCGCCTGGCCAAGGCCGCACCCGATGGCTACACGATCTTGCTGCACAATCTCCAGATTGCGGCGAACGTCACGCTGGTGAAGAATTTGCCGTTCGACACCGCAAAAGACATCGTCGCCATCATGCTGGTGAACAAGAACCCGCTGGTATTGGTGGGTCGTCCCGGACTTGCGCCAAACAACCTGAAAGATCTGATCGCGCTCATGAAGAAGGAGCGTTTGAGGGAGGCTTTGCCGGGGTATGGCACGACAGGACACCTGACCTCTGCGCTGTTCGCGCAGGAAGCGAAGGTTGACATCGACTTCATCCCTTATCGTGGTGCCGCACCTGCAATGAACGATCTTTTGGGCGACCATGTGGATTTGTTCGTCGGCACGCCGCAATCGGTCGCGCCGCATGTGGCAGCCGGAAAACTGAAGGCTTACGCAATCACATCGAAGGAGAAGTCGCCGCAGCTGCCAACCGCTGAAAGCCTGGTCGATGCGCTCGGGCCGAAGTTCGAGATTGTGTACTGGCAAGCCATGTTCGCGCCGGCGGGAACGCCACCCGAGGTGATCAAAACCCTGAACACCGCCCTGCAGGAAGCGGTTTCGGATCCGGAAATCGTCAAGACCTGGACTGACCAGGGCTTCGCTACTTTTTCGAAAGATCAGCGTTCACCTGAGGCCGCCAACGCGATGATGAAAAGCGAGGTTGAACGCTGGGGCCAGGTAATCCGTGACAATAACATTCAGGCCACGCAGTAGGTCACGGTTTCATTGAACCCTGAAGGCGCCCGAAGGAAACCTCAGCGCGCCGGTTGCAAGATCTGCTCAAGCCAGTCCCACATGTATGCCGAGCAGATGCTCTGGTTGTCGATCTGGCAATGGTGATAACCGCCCTCTTCGCGCGTGAAGATTTTCATTGTTTTCCGCTTCGAACCGACGGCGTCAAAGCATTTCCGCGCTTCGCTCAGGGGAATCTGTTCGTCGCCTTCCCCGTGCAGCATCAAGAAAGGACAGGTGATTTTTTGCACAACGCCATCGAGCTTGAACGGCTCAAGGCGTCTGAGCGCGTCGTCCTGTGATGTGGCATTCAGGACCCATGAAATGTGTTGCGCGGCAACCGACAGCGACGGCGTGTCGGCGCGCGCCAGGCGCTCGAACCGGTCACGCCAGATTTTCTGGTAATCCCATTGCGCACCCCAGGCGAGGCAGCAAGCGAAACGCTGCTCAAACGCTGCCGCGCGTGGCGCGTAATAGCCGCCAAGGCTGATCGCCATGACGCCAATCCGGCTTGGATCGACTTCGGGCCGGGATGCAAGATAGTCCCATATCGGTGTCGCATAGTGCTCGGTATCGTGTCGCAGATAGAGGTCGCGAAAGCGGATGCTTTCGCCATTCCCCGGCCCATCCACGATCAGGCACGCAACGCCACGGGCGACGAGATCGGCCACGCCCTTGAAGTACTGAATCTCCTTGGTGACATCGAGACCATCGAAGAAAACCACGGCTGGCACTTTGCCCGTGCGGTTCTGCGGCTCGGCATGAACATAGATCGCAGGAAGGCTTGCGCCTTCATATGGGATCTCGACGTGCTCGAGCCGCGGCCGCTTGATGTATTTGGCGGCATCCCGAAAACATGTGACCCCTCGCATGTAGGCGTCGAACCCATTCTTGTTCTTCGGCTGCAGGAAACGTTCACCCACGTGATAGTACGCGCTCGCGCGCTGCAGATATTGCGCGCCGCTTGCGGTGTAACCATCGCGGATGCGTTCGCGACCACGCTCTTCCACGTTGCGCGCTTCGCGACACCATTCATCGAACCACGCGTCATCATCGCCAACGGAGTTTTTAAGTCTCAATCCGATTCGATTGACTTCTCCGATCTCAGTCCCGCCCCACGGGGCCATATTCAGGCAGATCAACAGGCCATGTGACCAGCGATAGTTTTCCGGAAAATAGGTGAAAGACAGTTCTTCCAGCTTGTCGTTCATTCCACCGAATCCCAGCCGCTCGTCGTCCAGAGCACAGGGA
>JBKPLN010000515.1:0-8735 GCA_046731635.1 Pseudomonadota bacterium
CCATAGTATTGCTGCCAACGCGCAGGCTGATGGTGGCCAGAGCGTCGGGCAAGGGCTTTTGCTCGGCGGAATGGCGTCGCTCTATATAGGTCACGTCATACCCATCACCGCCGGGGACACATGCGACGACCAGATCGAAACTGCCAATCTCCTCGCCTTCAACAGTTAGGGGATGCCGGCGCGCGAGCGTGGCTACACCGGCTCGATCGACAAGAGCCCATCTCTGCTCGCTGATTGGTGTCGCGCGCAAGCCATTGGTAACCCGAGGCGACGGCTGCGCCGCCGGCGTCGGCGACGACGCTGTGACGGGTGCGGCGACCGGGATTTCAGGATCTTCGGTGGTCAGCCGCGTGCGTTTCAATTCGGCGCGCGTCAATGCATGCATCGGCTCCCAAGGTGGGATGCGCAGCGCCAGGTCGAGCAGGTCAGCGGTTGCTCCCATTTCGGCCGTGTATTGTGCAAGTCGGCCGATATCACGCTGAATGAGCACAAGGTCTTCCGCCGAGTAATTCGCGGCTGTGGGATCCTCCCGGCGATCGCCGAGCCAAATCTGGTGAACCATTACCCGCGCATCCGACGGAACCAGGCGTCGGACCCCTCCGAGCAGAACGAAGGCGCACATCGACTCACAATCAGCGTTCGGCGAAAGCAGGGCGCGTGCGCCGTCCTGCTGACCCTCGGCCGGCAGATCGATCAGGCGCCCGACCGTCGTCGTCAGCTTGAGCTTTCGGATTTCGCGTCCCAGGGCGATCGCGCCTAGCACTGAGCCGCCGTCGGAATCGATTGCAAGAGTGGCGCTCGAAAGGTCACGCCCTTGCGCGAACAGGAGGAAATGGCGCGCGGTGTCCGCCGTGATCGCGCCTGACGCCGAGATAAGGGCTTTGCAGTTCGGTGCGCACGCATCCGCGGGACCCTGCATCCGCAGCTCGAAGTGCATAGGCAGCGTGCGGTCTGCCGCCGCTGGCCACGATGACGGGAACAGCAGCAAGGGCGTCGCCAAGGCGAGCGCAATCGTCAGCAGTCTAGTCATTCTTCCCCTGTCTCGCCGCCTTAGCCCTTCTTCTTGCGTGGCTTACTTCCACGTTCTGGCTGGGCTTGGGCAGCGCTGGTACGAACCCCTAGCGTAGGTAATTCTTAGTGCAGGTGCGAGATTCGGGTCTAGTGTAAAAAAGTCGCTATTCAGACAGTCTTTTGTTCCATTCCGATGGAACTTCGTTGGAGTCATCTCCATCTTGATCTTCCACTGGAACCTCAGATTGACCACGGCGACATGGGCCCGCTTGCACACCTAGCCCGCTTGCCCCGCCTTGCGGGGCGGGGACTGGTCACGGTTTATCGCCTGACGCTCTCTCCTCTTCTCGGGCCTCGTTGCAGGCACCTTCCCAGCTGTTCCGAGTATGCTGACGAAGCAATCGACCGCTTCGGACTATGGGCGGGCGGCTGGATGGCCCTGGCCCGCGTTCTGCGGTGCCACCCCTGGGGAACGTCCGGACTAGATTTCGTGCCAACCGTGCTACCCGAACGCTCGCGGTGGTTCCTGCCCTGGCGATACGGGCGCTGGCGCGCCACGAATAACCGCCTGCAAGCCTAGTTGCGCCACCCGATTCGCCTGCTATATCGAGTTCCACGCTTACCTGCATTCGTAGGCAGCGAGTGAGCAAGGAGATGCTGATGGTCGCGCTGACCTTCCCCGACGGCGCACGCCGTGAATATCCCCCAGGCACAACCGGTCTCGACGTCGCAAAGGGCATCTCGCCCTCGCTGGCCAAGCGCACCGTGGCGATGGTGTTGGACGGGGCCCTCGTCGATTTGAGCGACCCGATCGATCGCGACGCCAGGATCGAATTCATTTCGCGCGAGGATCCACGCGCGCTCGAACTCATCAGGCACGACGCGGCGCATGTCCTGGCGGAGGCCGTCCAGACACTCTGGCCAGGCACGCAGGTCACTATAGGGCCGGTGATCGAGATCGGGTTCTACTACGATTTTGCCCGCAACCAGCCGTTCACGCTGGAAGACCTACCCGTCATCGAGAAAAAGATGCGCGAGATCGTCGCGCGCGACAAACCATTCACAAAAGAGATCTGGTCGCGCGAGAAGGCCAAAAAAATCTTCCGTGACATGGGCGAGGCATTCAAGGTCGAACTGATCGACGCCATTCCTCCGGACCAACAGATCAGGATCTACAAACAAGGCGACTGGTTTGATCTTTGCCGCGGCCCGCACATGACTTCGGTGGGCAAGGTCGGCAATGCCTTCAAGCTCATGAAGGTGGCGGGCGCCTACTGGCGTGGCGACGCCAAGAACCCGATGCTGACCCGAATTTATGGGACCGCATTCGCCAAACAAGAAGAACTCGACGCTTACCTGAGGCAGATCGAGGAGGCAGAGAAGCGCGACCACCGGCGTGTCGGGCGCGAAATGGACCTGTTTCACTTCCAGGAAGAAGCGCCCGGTTCGGTGTTCTGGCACGCGAAAGGGTGGACGCTCTTTCAGGCACTCGAAAATTATATCCGTCGTACCCAGACCGCGGCCGGCTATGTCGAGGTCAACTCACCGCAGCTGATGGACAAGACGCTGTGGGAGACAACCGGGCATATACCGACCTATTCGGACATGATTTTTCTGACGCAAAAGCGCGAGGAAGACGAACGCGTCTATGCCGTCAAGCCGATGAACTGCCCGGGGCATGTGCAAATATTCAAGAACGGCCTGCGCAGCTATCGCGAGTTGCCGGTGAAGATCGCCGAATTCGGCAAGGTGCACCGCTTTGAACCATCGGGTGCGCTGCACGGGCTCATGAGAGTGCGCGCCTTCACGCAGGATGATGCGCACGTGTTCGTCAGCGAGGCCCAGATCGCTGATGAAGCACTTAAAATGAACGATCTAATCCTCTCAATTTATGAGGATTTTGGCTTCTCGGACGTGAGCATCAAGTTCTCCGACCGGCCGGACAAGCGCATTGGCGACGATGCAGTTTGGGACAAGGCCGAGGCTGCCTTGATGGCTGCACTTAAGGCATCGGGCCGGCCGTGGGCCCTGAATAAGGGAGAAGGCGCGTTCTATGGACCGAAGCTCGAATACATCTTGCGAGATGCAATCGGCCGTGACTGGCAATGCGGCACTGTGCAGGTCGATCTCAATTTGCCCGGCCGTCTTGGCGCTTTTTACATTGACGAGCATTCAAACAAGATCACGCCGGTGATGCTCCACCGCGCGATGTTCGGCTCGCTTGAGCGCTTTACCGGCATTCTCATTGAACACTATGCCGGGCATCTGCCGCTCTGGCTCTCCCCCCTGCAGGTCGTCGTAGCGACCATCACGTCAGACGCAGATGCTTTCGCCCGCGAGTCGCTCGAGGCGGCCCGAAAAATGGGCCTGCGCGTTGAGGCCGACCTGCGCAACGAGAAGATCAACTACAAGGTGCGCGAACACTCTCTGGCCAAGGTCCCTGCTCTGCTCGTGGTTGGGAAGAAGGAAGCAGCCGAACGCACCGTATCGATCCGTCGACTTGGCAAGGAAGATCAGCAGGTCATGCCGCTCGACGCCGCACTCAAGGCGCTGAGCGAAGAAGCAGTCCCGCCGGATGTTCGTCGCGCAAGGGCGGCGGCGAAGCGTTAGCCCCGTTCCAACGACTGAACCCAACGTGTTGCGCCGGAGGCGTCAGCGGCCGCCCGCCACGCGCACCAGCGTGCGCGCGTCGGTTGGGGCCGCGGGTTGGGTCAGCGCGCGCAAAAAACGCTCGGCCCAATGGCCAAGATCATTGCGCACAAGGACTTTGAAAGTGTCGGCGTGACGCCCGCGCCGCTCCTCAAGGGGCATGCACAGGGCGCGGTTGATGGCATTGCCCACGCCCTCGGGATCGTACGGGTTGACCAGCAAAGCCGCCGCGCACTCGTGCGCAGCCCCGGCAAACCGGGAGAGGATCAGGACGCCGGGGTCATCCGGGTTTTGAGCAGCGACGTACTCTTTCGCGACGAGATTCATGCCGTCACGCAACGGGGTCACCAGGCCGGCCCGGGCCGCTCGATACAGCCCCGCGAGCGCAGTGCGGCTGTGCGCTTTGTTAATGTAACGAACAGGGGTCCACGAGGCTTCACCGTACGCGCCGTTGATACGCCCCACCGCCTCGCCAACCGCGCGCCCCATGTCGGCATATTCGGGAATGCCGGTACGGCTGCGCGGCGTAATCTGAAGATAAGTGACCTTGCCGCGCCAGTCGGGGAAATTGGCAAGGAAGCGTTCGAACGCGCTCATGCGTTCGGGAATGCCTTTGCTGTAGTCGAGCCGGTCTACCCCGATGATCATGGCCCGGCCGGACAAGCTGCCCAACACCTCATGTACGAAGTGCGTCTCGACAGCGCGCCTCGCCAGGCGGGCGAAGGCTTCAGCTTCCACTCCGACCGGGAAAGTCCCGACACGTACGACGCGATTGCCGAAATGAAAACTGTTGCCGTCTCCCCACGGCAGGCCGCATTCGTTGGCGATGTAGCGCGAGAAATTGGCGGCATCGACCTCCGTCTGAAATCCGACAAGATCGTAGTGGCAGAGCGCCGGAATAAGCTGATCGTGATTGGGCAGGGCCGCGAGAATTTCCGGCGGCGGGAACGGAACGTGGATGAAAAACCCGATCTTGTTGTTATGGCCGCGATCCCGCAGCGCCTTTGCCAGCGGAATTAGGTGATAGTCGTGCACCCATAACACGTCATCGGGACGCAATATCGTCTCAAGATGCCTTGCAAAATATTCATTAACGCGGAAATAGCCGCCGAGGTCGCGCCGAGTAAATTCGGCGAGATCGAGCCGGTAGTGCAGGATCGGCCACAGCACGCGATTGGCGAAACCGTTGTAGAATTCCTGGTAGTCATCTTTGCTCAGGTCAACCGTTGCGTAGGAAATGTTGTCGTGCACGACAGACTTTATGGTCCGCGGCATGTCCTCGGCGACGCGACCACTCCAGCCGAACCAGAGCCCACCGTTGCGCTTGAGCGCAGGCCTGATTGCAACTTCGAGCCCACCGGCTCGCGCGCCGCGATCAGGAATGCCAACTCTGTTCGAGACTACGACGAGCCGCGCCAATACCGGTCTCCCCAGCTTCGCGACAGCTTGATTGCCGTCGACGTCAGTCCTGACAGTGAGTAGGTTTGCGGAAAATTCCCCCAGAGTTCTCCTGTCACCGGGTGAACATCCTCGGACAGAAGGCCATAGCGATTTCGAATTCGAAGCGCGTCGACGAACATGTCGAGAGCCTCCTCGCGCCGTCCAATCTCCCACATTGCATCGATTAGCCAGAACCGGCAAATCAAGAAGGCCGCCTCTGGCAGGCCGAAATCGTCGGCAGCGACATACCTCATAACGTGGGAGCCGCGGCGAAGTCCATGAGCGATCGCATCGACGGTCGCCACATAACGGGGATCGTCCGGCGCGACCAACCCGAGCTCAGCCAACAATAGCGCACTGGCATCGAGGTCGTCGCCATCAAAAGCGGCAGAAAACGACTTTCGCTTCGGATTCCATGCGCGCTTGAGCACTTCCTCCCCGAGCCGGGCGGCAATTCCGCCCCAGTAGCTTGCACGTTCGGGCAACTTGAGGTGGCTCGCGATCGCCTGAAGCCGCTGGCATCCCGCCCAGCACATCGCCGCAGAATGAGTATGGACGCGTTTACGCCCCCGATATTCCCAGATGCCTGAATCCGGCTCGAAGGCGACCCTGGCAGCCTGTTCGCCCAGCGGTTCAATCGTGCGAAACAGCGCCGCATCGCCCGGGCGAGGGAGCCTCCGGTCGAAGAACATGGGCGTCGCCGCAAGGATAATGCTGCCATAAACGTCGTTCTGGCTCTGCTTGCCGGCGGCGTTTCCGATCCTTACCGGACCGTCGCCGCGATATCCGGCAAGAGCCGGTGCCGTTCTTTCCTCGAGCAGATCCGTATGCACGACCCCATAAAGCGGGCGCACCGGTTCGCTGCGCCCGCCTGCGACGCTTAAGATATACGAGATGAAATCCTCCATGGTGCGTGTTGCGCCAATGCGATTGAGCGCCCGCACGACGAAGAATGCGTCCCGCATCCAGCAGAACCGATAATCCCAGTTGCGTCCGGAGTGCGGCATTTCCGGAATCGACGTTGTCAAAGCCGCGACGATCGCGCCTGTTTCTTCATAGCTGCTCAGCTTGAGGGTGATGCCCGCGCGAATGATTTCGTCCTGCCAGTCGATTGAAAAAGCGAGCCGCCTCACCCACTCAATCCAGTAGTCGCGCGTGCGCTCGCAAAAATCGCGACACGTGCCCTCCAACGGGCCCTCGAATGGCTCATCGCTGCCGAACACCATGTGCACGAGACGAGTGAGCACAAACGATGCCTCGTTTTCCACGTAGGATAGCGGCGCGTCGGTCGTGAGTCTGACCGGCACCTCGTCACGCCAGTAGCGAATATGATTGCTGCCTGAAGAGCGCGACACGACAGGTTCGCCGTAACGATGCGTAACGCGAAAGCGAATTGTAACCCGCGGCATGCCTTTTATCGGCTCAACAATCCGGATGAGCTGCGGCGGACGAAATGTCCGGCCCATAGGCGTGGAAGCGCGGCGCAAAATCAGTGACGCGGACCGCGTTGCCCTTGTCGTCGCTCAGCTCGGTTACGACGATTGCCGTGTTTCTCACATACTCCGAGCGCGTTTCGACCTGGCCCTCGAGCACGACGTCGGTGAACCCCTTCTCCTCGCTGCCGGCAACCAGCCGACAGAACACCGGATCGCCGTCGTAGCGAGGCAGGCACCACCACACGATTCGAGAGGAAGGATTGACCAGCGCCGCGGTGCGGCCATTGCCAATGACGGCAAGATCCAGCCCGTAATCTGTCATGCGGCAGCCTGTCCATTTGCAGCAAGCATGCTCAGGGCATCACGCACTTGCGCCGGATTTGTGAAAATGCCGGCAAGCCCTGGAAAGTAGCGATGGACGCTGAAGCCCTTGCCGCCGATTTCGGGCAGGACTCGGAATACCGATTCATCGGTGATGTCGTCGCCGATGAATACGGGTATCCGGCCCGCGAACGGCGCATGGGCCATCAGCTTGCGGATGGCCTCTCCTTTGTCAATGCCCGGGCGCTTTACTTCAAATACGGCCTTGCCAAGAAGCAGTTCGGTCGGCTCGCCGGGAAAAGCCGCGCGACAGCCCGCGACATGCCGGCGAAGACGCTCTGCCAGCTGCGGAGCTTTTCGATAGTGCAGAGCGAGTGAATAGCCTTTGTCTTCGACCACAACGCCCGGGCCAAGCGCTGCACCTTCGGCAAGGCAACGACGCAAGTCCTCGGGCAACGGCGTTGCCCAAAAGAAGAGTTCGTTATCCGACAAGCGCATCTCGGCCCCATGGCCGCCGATTGCAGGCAGATGCAAGGGCGCGAAAAGTCGATCGAGATCGCTGATGGGACGTCCGCTCACCAGAGCGAGTGCGCCTCTCGTCAACCCAAACAAACGGTTGAGCGTTTCAGGCAGGCCCGCGGCGATCTGCACTTCGACTGGCGACGGGCCGATATCGACGATAGTGCCGTCGACATCGAGCAAAAGTGCAATTTTTCGCAAATCCAAATTGGTAAAAAGATCCATACTCGCGTCGTCTGCAATCGCCCGCACTACTATAATTCCGAGCAGTGGAAGAAAGTTCAGCAAAACGTTCGCGTATCAGCGCGCCAGCACCTCGACATCGCCATCAACGCCGGTAACGACCTTGAAGTCGCGCTCGTAAACTTTTCCTTCGTTGCGGGCAATTGCGCGATATTCACCCTCGGCAAGAATTACGCGTGGAAACGCACCGATTGATTCCTTGATCACGTCGCCGCCGGGCGTGAGGACCGACCAGGCGGTATTGGCAAGCGCCTCGCCGCCCCGATCGCCCACCAGTTTGAGCGTGATGGCGGCAGCGCGATGAGTAACTGTGATGTCAGTCAATTTCCCGGGCTGGACGCGAATGTCGGAGCGCACGACCGAATTAGCGTCACCGTAATTCGAGACAATATAATAGGTGCCTTCCGGGACCACGACGACATCGCTGGTCGCTACATGCTCTGCGATAGGACGGCGATCGCCCGGTTCGAACTGGCTGCCTTTGTACACGTCGAAGGAGATTTGACCGGGAGGGATGCGCACGTCGCCGACCTTGCCTTCTATGCGCAGTCCGCCCGCCGGCAGCTCAAATTCTTCGTGGACATTGGCGACGCGCAGTTCGACCGGTTTGACCGCGGTAGCAAGTCCGAATCCGACGTGCACGATGTAGGCGCCGGCAGGAAGCACAAGCGTGGGCGTGGGAGACTTGTCTTCCTTGACCAGCTTGAAATTTCCATTTGTATCGGCCTTGGCGCCATAGACGCGCCAGGCCAGTCCTCCCCCGATCGGCAGCGCCTCCTTGCCAAAGCGGGCACTAAGCGCGAGCGCAACTTGACCGGGGGGTACAGCGGGAATTGAACCTGTCGTATTAGCTGAATTCGATCCCTGCGATGACCCTTGCGCGGGCGGCGCCGACGGTATCGGCAAATTGCTCGGTCCGAAGATGTCGCTGCGTGTCGCGGGGGCCGGCGAGATCAAACCGGTGGATGGTGTCGCCGAGAAAAGCGAATTCTGCGCCAGGGTCTGCGTCGCGTTTTGCGCCATGGCCCCAGGCGGCACAACTGCAAGAGCGGCGAGCAAAACCGCGGGCCCCAGACGGGCAAGCCGGGCGGCGATTGCAGGTGCTCCATTCATGGC
>JBKPLN010000516.1:0-3663 GCA_046731635.1 Pseudomonadota bacterium
AATGTGAGATGCGAACGATTCCTCAGAATGTTCCGTCTTGAGCGCAGCATTGGCGGCCTTGAGATTTATGACGAATTCAAACTTTTCGGGATGTTGGACTGTTAGTTTCGGTAGGCTTGTCCCTCGAAAATCTTATCCACGGAAATCGCGGCGCGCCGTTACTTGCTGAATTCAGCCGGACGTGCCAGCGCGGGTTTCATCGACGAAGCTCTCGGTCGAACCATCGATAGTGCGGGCCGCCCGTCCGCGGGGCGCATGAATGTAGAGTGCAGGTCTTGCTATCGGAGCATTCGGCTCGGCTCTGGTTGGCAACTCGTAACGAACCGGCCGCGCGTGGTCCGCCAACATCTTTTCGACATTGTAAACCCTTTTGTAGTTCATGATCCCACGAATGAAATTGATTTGGCCCCGGCGGAGATTACGCGCAAGCACGCCAGCGAGCATCGGCGTCGTCCGCCAGTTCATGTGCTTGCGGTAGAGCACCCATTGGGTGTCCAGGAGTTCGCGATAGAACACATCAAGTGGAAGCTTGGTTGGCAGCACAGCATGCTGAATATCGAACAGTCGATAATCGCGTGTCTGCAATCGTCGTTGCTCAGTGAGCCAGGTCTCGGTGCCCGGATAAGGCGTGTTGATGCTGATGTTCACCACCTCTGGCACGTCCATCCACCAATCGCGAATGACCCGGAACCGCTCGTGATCCCAGTCCGGATCGGCAATAAGGTTGATGGCCACGTAAAGGCCCAGCGAACGAGCAAATTCGAGTGCCTCGAAATTGCGACCAAGCGGAATGCGCTTACGGAATTTTTGTAAACCTTCCTCGTCAATTGCCTCGATGCCTAGAAAGATTTGCGTAACGCCAAGCTCTTTCCAGAACTTGAACACCTCTTTGTTTTTGAGCAGCACGTCGCCGCGCGTTTCCAGATAATAGTTCTTGCGAATGTTCTTGCGGGCAATCGCCTCGCCTATGGCGAACGCGTGCCGTTCCTGAATGAACGCGACATCGTCCACGATGAAAACGCCGTCCTCGCGAATCGAAGCGAGGTCCTCGACGATCCGTTCCGGACTGAGTTGGCGATAGCTGCGGCCATAAAAAGTCCAGGCGCTGCAAAATGAACAATCCCAGGGGCACCCACGCGAAAATTCGACTGACGCGCAGGGGTCCAACACCCCGAGGAAATATTTGCGCCGGTTTCTCACAAGGTCGCGCGCGGGCCGGAGGTCATCAAGGTGCTCCACGAACCGTGGTGGGGGACCGCTGCCGTTTGCCGTGACGGCGCCGGGCACTTTTGCAATCGCATTTACGTCGCTTGCCACAGCTTCGAGGAGCTCGACAATGCCCGCCTCGCCTTCACCTTTAAGCACGCAATCGATGGCCCCTTCGCCATGTTCCAAAATCGTCTCGGCGATGAAGGAAGCACTGTGGCCACCAACGCAGATGAATGAACGGGGCAAAACAATTTTCGTTGCGACGGCCAAATCGACAATCTCGGGCACATTAGCAAGGTAGTTACACGAAAAAGCGATAAAGTCAGGTCGCCACTCCGCGATCATGCGGTGATATGCGCCCGGGCTCTCACCTTGCAGGTCGATCAGCCGGACCGAGTGCTTCCGGCGTCGTGCGGCCTCGGCCACTAGCTCGAGGCCCAACGGTTCAAGCCTCAAGAACACGTTCGTATAGAGCAACGGCCCTGGGTGAACGAACAGCAGCTTCATAGGAACGACCCCGGCAGTTAGGTCCGGTGAACGGACGTTCCGCGATCAACGGCACAATAACGCTGTCCATCAACTGAAGCCAACCGATGAGGTTCCTTGGCCTGAGGAGTTTTAGCGTCGAGCAAGCGGACATTCGTTTCCCGAGTGGGAATTTTCGTCTGCTCTAGCGCAGTCGAGGCGATCCCGATGAATAACAATGTCAACAGAACTCGGTAGGTAGACATGAGCCACCCGAGGACGACATGCACTTCGGTATCAAAGCCGCGGGGGCGGGCAACGTCCCGCAGCGTCGCACAGGCCTGAAGCCGAACTTATGAGGCCTTTCAGCCGGTTCTCTAGGGCCCAGGCTTTCGGATTCCTACCGGCGAATTTTTGCGTAGGCGCTGGGAGGGGACAGAACCCGCCTCCTGCTGCGCCAGCACATCCGGCGCGTATTTCGCAAGCACGGCCAGGTCCAAGGCTGCGTTCTTCTCGTCGGGCAGCCGCTGCCAGACTTCGTCCTTCCCGAGCAGCGAGATGCCGAGATACCCGCGCACCGTGAGGGTCTGACCATCGGGGCTCAGCGTCATCTTGGCGCGGTAGATTGTGCCATCGCGCGGATCGAGGATATTACCGTCCTCGTAGGTTAGTCCACGCCGCTTCATGCCGCGGATCAGCGAAAGACCGAGGATGGGTGCATTTCGACGGTCGTCGACACATTTGCTGCAGATCGGATTTGGTGGATCCTGGGGTCTCGGGAACGTTTTCGCGATCGCGCCTTCGTAAACCCCGTCGCGTTCGACAAAAAGGAACCACACGACCGGCTGACCCGTATCACTCATTTTAGCCCATAAGCCGGTAATGGTCGGCTCCCATGGTCGTGCCTGCGAGGCCCAGGGAAGCGGTTGGGCGTGGGAGGTCAGCGGATTAACCGCGACAAAGCTCGCCAGTATGAGCGCAGCCATGTGCGTTTTCATGTTGTATGCCATTCTGTTTCGGCGATCGGTCGTGCATTTGCTCGCAAAAATATGGCCCTTTCACGAACGCTAAACTTCTCTCTAGTTGCGCCAAGATGCCGGGAATATTGTTCAGCGCGCTGCAGGAGCGCGCCAAATCGAGTAGAACTCTATGACTAAGATTCCTATGACTGCCGCGGGGCACTCGGCTCTTGAAGGTGAGTTGAAGCACCGCATCGCGGTCGAGCGACCACGTCTCATTCAGCGTGTCCAGGAAGCAATTGCCGACGATACGAACCTGGCTGAAAACTCGGACTATCAGATTGCCAAGGCAGAGCAACAGACTAACGAGGCACGTATAGTCGAACTTGAAGATAAGCTCGCGCGCGCCGAAGTGATCGATGTTTCAAAACTGTCTGGCGATACAATCAAGTTCGGAGCCACGGTAACGCTGATAGATGAGTTTACCGACGAGAAAAAGATGTGGCAGATCGTTGGAGAGCCAGAAGCCGACGCGACCAATGGAAAAATTTCGGTGAATTCTCCGGTCGGCCGCGAATTAATCGGCAAGACCAAGGGCTCAATCGTAGAGGTCATGGCGCCCGGTGGGGCAGGATAACCCTGATCTCGGTGAACTCGCCTGGCTGCGTATCGACTTCGATTGTGCCGCCATGTTGCTTGACGATGATGTCATGACTGATGGAGAACCCAAGCCCTGTTCCTTCTCCAGTTGGCTTGGTCGTAAAGAACGGGTTGAACATCTTGTCCTTTACGTCAGGCGGCATACCGGTGCCGTTATCGCGGATTCTCACTTCAACACGATCGCCAAGGTTTTTGGTCGAGGCCGTGAGCGTCGGCTCGTAGTCACCACCATTGGTCTCCGCTCTGCGTCTGGTCGCCGCATAGAACCCGTTTGAAATCATATTCAACAGAGCCCGTCGGATATCCTGCCGGAAAATGTCCGCCTCACCGGCCAATGGATCGAATGATTGCCTGAGCTTAATCTCAAAAC
>JBKPLN010000517.1:0-2446 GCA_046731635.1 Pseudomonadota bacterium
GTTCGCTACTCCACTCGGCTCAGTCGCCAGCCAGATTTTGCGCAATTCGCCGTCTGTCAGGACGCGGGAGCGTTCGCGCTCTTTGGCGTTATAACGGCCCATGCCCTTCACGAGCGGACTGCTGAAATCATCAACGCGGGATGCATGCCAGTTAAAGGCGCGCCGCAGATAGGCGAGAGCAAGGTCAGCCCTTCGGTCGCCGCACTTGTCTTGGATGGCATCAAGCAGCTTGACCACATGGCTACGCCGCAACGCCAACAAGGGCACGTTGCCGATAGCAGGGTAGATTAGCTGCTCAAAGGCACGGACGCGTTCGCCTGCAGTACGAAGCTTGGCCCCTTCGCGCTTCAAGTACTGCTCACAGCACCACTGGACTGTTTCGGCTCTGGTCGTCGCAGCTTTCGCCTGTGTGGCCTTTCTGACTTCTGCCGGGTCGCGGCCTTCATGCACCTCGTACAACGCTGCCGCAGCAGCCTTGCGCGCTTATGCCGCCAAGCGTCAGCTTGCGTTTAATGCCACCGAAACGATACCGAACGACGAACGACTTCTTGCCGCTGGGAAAGACGGCCACCAGGAGGCCGCGCTGGCCGCCGTCAGGAACCTCAAAGCGCGTAGCCCGAGGTTTTAGCCTGTCGATGGCGATGGCGGTGAGTGGTTTGTTCATTGGGGTGCCTTGGGGTGTCAGAAGCCGTGACAGTAATCACGGCTTCCTGGGGTGGCACTGGGGTGACAGAACACACCCGTCTAGCGTTGTCTGACGCTGGCTAGAGAGTGTTTGACAAATGCACGAAATGCAACGATTTTACAGGAGCTTGTTACAGAAAAATGTCCGCCCGTGTCCGCGCCTGTCCAGCCCGCACCCATGACCTTCAATCAGCGCTCCCAATCAAGAACTGTCGTGATGCTTATCATACTGGTCGTCTTTCTCGCACCCATTCTCGCACGCGCACTCATTTACGCAGTCGGCAAGAATCCGCGCTCATGGCGCGATGCCGATTGGTCGAGCACGGGGATGCTGCCCGCAGCAAGCGATTTTCAACCCGCCCGTATCATCGTGTTCACTGGCACGGCGGGCGCCTGGAAAGGCGTATTCTCGGTGCACAGCTGGATCGTGCTAAAGCGGGCGAATGAAACGCGCTGGACTCGCTATGACGTCGTTGGCTGGGGCAATCCCGTGCGCGTGAACAACTGGCCGGTCGACGGCCGCTGGTACGGGAACGTCCCGGTGATTCTGGCAGACATCGCCGGTTCAGAGGCTGAAAGGCTCATCCCGCGCATCGAAGAGACCGTGAAGGCCTACGATTATGCGCATGCCGGCGACTACCGAATTTGGCCGGGGCCGAACAGCAACAGCTTCATCGCGGCCGTTCTGCGCGCCACCCCTGAGTTGCGCGTGATCTTGCCGCCAAATGCGGTCGGACGTGACTTCCGGGACAGCTTTTATGCGGGACGAACTGACAGCGGAACGGGCGTCGAGCTGAATCTGCGCGGGTACGCGGGAGTCAAGGTGGGATGGGTCGAAGGGGTCGAGGTCAATCTGTTGGGTCTGGTTGCCGGCTTTGACCTGCGTCATCCGGGTATCAAGTTGCCTGGCTTCGGCCGTATCGGCATCGAGCCGCCTGTGACAACTGCACAGGCTCGTTGAAGCGAGCCTATCTCACGGCGATTTGTCCTGCTGGACCATTTGCCAGGATGACGTGGTGGCTCGCGCCATGGCAACTTGGCCAAGTTGAGGCTGCCGATGCGCGATACGGCTCCGTTGCTCGACAAGATTCGTTTTCCCGCCATTTGTCGCGGCAAGCTTGAAACGCTGCAGGTCAACGTCGGCTACCGCTGCAACCAGTCCTGTTTTCACTGCCACGTCAATGCGGGCCCTACCCGAACCGAGGAGATGACGAGCGAAATCGCGGATCTGGTGCTGGAATTTCTTCGCCGTCAGAAGATTGCCATCCTCGACATCACGGGCGGAGCGCCAGAGCTCAATCCACACTTTCGGAGATTGGTGCAAGAGGCGCGCAGTCTGGACGCGAAGGTCATCGACCGCTGCAATCTCACGATTCTGGAGCAACCTGGCCAGGAAGAGCTGGCGGAATTCCTGGCGAGCGAACGCGTCGAGGTGGTTGCGTCAATGCCGTGCTACCTGCGAGACAACGTCGAGCGTCAGCGTGGCAAGGGCGTGTTCGATGCTTCCATCCGCGGCCTTCGGCGCCTCAATGCACTCGGCTACGGGCGCGATCCGACGCTGATTCTCAACCTCGTTTACAATCCGCAGGGACCATCGCTGCCTCCCTCGCAGGCTGTGCTGGAAGTCGATTACAAGCGGGTACTCGGTGAGCAATATGGCATTTCGTTTAACAGACTTTATGTCCTCGCCAACATGCCAATTCAGCGTTTCGGCTCCACTCTCATCACGAAGGGCGAATTCGAAAATTATCTTGGTCTCCTC
>JBKPLN010000518.1:0-10103 GCA_046731635.1 Pseudomonadota bacterium
AGTCTACGCTGGCCAGGGCAAAATCTGCGCTAGGGCGGTTTCAAGTCGCGGGCGTTGCAACCACGCTGCCTTTCCACGAACGATTGATCGACTGCGCGCCTTTTATTGATGCCACCGCCCACACCCGCTGGGTTGAGGAAGAGATGCTGACGTGATGCGAAAAGTGTCCCTGATCGACGTGACGCTGCGCGACGCCCACCAGTGTCTCTGGGCGACACGCATGACCACTGCGATGATGTCAGAGGTGGCACCAACGCTTGATCGCGCCGGCTTCGAAGCGATCGACCTTGTCGGTGGCGCCGTGTTCGACGTGTGCGTGCGCTATCTTCGCGAGGATCCGTGGGAACGAATGCGCATTTTGAGTTCCTGGGTCAAGCACACACCGCTCATCGTGATGACGCGCGGTCAAAGCTTGTTCACCTTTGAGTTCTTTCCCGACGACATTGTCGCGCTGACGGCAGAGCGCATCTTTGCGAACGGCATTCGCTATCATACCCCCTATGACGCGCTCAACGACATGCGCAACATGGAAGTCCCGGTGCGCGCGGCGAAAAAGGTTGGGCTCTATGTCGACGCTGGCGTGGTCTATACGGTGAGCCCGGTCCACACTGATGAATACTATGCTCGAAAGATCAAGCAGCTGGTCGCGATCGGTGCTGACGCGATCTTCATAAAGGATCCAAGCGGGCTTTTGACGCCTGAGCGTGCCGCCACCCTTATTCCAGTCGCCAAGAGAGCCTGCGGCAAGCTGCCGTTGCAACTGCATTCGCATTGCCTCACGGGTTTGGCACCCTACGTGGCCATCGAGGCAGTCAAGCTCGGCGTCGATTGCGTGCATACCGCCACATCGACGCTGGCGAATGGCGCTTCACATCCTTCGACCGAGCAGTTCATCCAGAATATCGGGCGACAGGGTTTTGAGACCGGGATTGATCTGAACTTAATCGAACAGGTGGCGGAAAAGCTGCGCTACATTGCCAAGCGCGAGAAAAAGCCCCTCGGCGTGATCGTCGAACACGACGCGTTCCACTACGAGCACCAGATGCCGGGCGGGATGATTTCGAACTTGAAGTCACAACTTGCGACCCTCGGTATCAGCAACAAGCTGCCTCAGATTCTTGAGGAAGCGGCGCGCGTGCGCTGCGATCTCGGTTATCCCATAATTGTCAGTCCATTTGCGCAATTCGTCATGACGCAAGCGGTGCTCAACGTCATGGGCAAGGAACGGTATGCGACTGTGCCAGACCAGGTGCGTAAATACGTGCTCGGGCACTATGGTGAAATTGCCGGTCCCATCGACCAGAACATTTTTGATCGCATCACGCAGGGCGGCGAGCCCTTCAAGGGGCGTCCTGGCGATCTGCTCGAACCGGCGATCGGCCGCTTGCGCCGCGAGCGCGGCCCTTTCAAATCTGACGACGACCTGCTGCTCGCAGCGTTTTATTCGGATTCTGAGTATGCTGCACTCAAGAAGGCTGGGCTGATTACAACGAGCTACCCCTTGGCTTCAACGCCCGTCGTTACATTGGTCAAGGAGATCGCTTCGCGTCCGGACATCACGTCGTTTCAGTTAGCTCGGAAGCGCGCCGGGATAAACGGGGATTCGATCATGACGCAACCGACCATCATCACCGCCGCCATCACCGGCGCACTGCCACGCAAGGCGCAAACACCCGCTGTGCCGGTGACACCCAGCGAGCAGATCGAGTCGACGCATGAAGCCTATGACGCCGGCGCTACGCTCGTTCATATCCACGTGCGTAACCGGGACGAAAGTCCCTCCTCGGACCCCGAACTGTTTGCACAGGTGCAGACAGGCGTCAAAAAGCATTGCCCCGGCATGATCATCCAGTTTTCAACCGGCGGACGCGGGCGCAGCCAAAACGAGCGCGGACGCGCCATCAGCCTGCGTCCTGACATGGCGTCGCTCACCACGGGCTCGGTCAATTTTCCCGATCAGATCTATGAAAATCCGCCGCAGCTCGTCGAAGAGCTTGCGCGCTCGATGCTTGAATATGATGTGAAGCCGGAAATCGAGGTATTCGATTTGGCCATGCTCTATAACGCGCGCGACCTGGCGGAGCGTGGGCTGATCAGGAAACCACTGCACGTGCAATTTGTGCTCGGTATCCCCAACGCACTGCCGGCACGGCGCCGCGTGCTGGAATTTCTGGTGTCGGAGCTCGGGGAGATCATGCCTGGGGCTACGTGGGCTGCCGCCGGCATTGGCCGCCACCAATTGGAAGTCAATCGCTGGACGCTCGAACTTGGCGGTCACGTGCGTACCGGTCTTGAAGACAACATCAAATTCGACCGTGAGCGGCTGGCCAAGAGCAATGCCGAGCTGGTCGCGCGTCTGCGAGATATGTGCGGCGAGTTCGGCCGCCATGCGGCAAGCCCGCAGGAGGCGCGCAACATTCTGAAGCTGGCTCCGGCCTGAACCCGGGCGCAGCCGTGACAATAAGCGAGGTCGCTGTCGTTGTCGTGGTTACGCTCGCCGGTCTTATTCGCGGCATTATCGGTTTTGGCGGCGCCATGTTGATGGCGCCGCCGCTGAGCTTACTCATTGGGGCGGTACCTACGGTAGTCATTGCACTCATCCTTGAGACCGCTGCAGCACTGGTGATGTTTCCCGATGCGTTGCGCAAGATCAACAAGCGCGTGCTTTTCTACTTGATACTGCCCGCCTGCTTCACAGTCCCTATCGGCGGCTATTTCCTGCTGACACTTGACCCATTGATCGCACGGAAGATCATTTCGGGCGTCGTCGTCGTCTTCAGCTTGATGCTGCTGAGTGGTCTGCGATATTCGGGCCCGCATCGGCCTTCGACGTCGCTTTTGCTGGGCAGCATCGTCGGCGTGCTGTTGGGTGCGACCAGCGTCGGCGCGCCGCCTGTCATTCTCTATCTTCTGTCCGGTCCTGATCCACAGGCCGTAACAAGGGCTAATCTCACGGTTTTCGTCACCGCGATTTCCGCGATCGGTCTCGTCATGCTGCTTGTTGCCGGCGCCTACACGAAGCAGCTCACGGTGTCGGCCTTTTTGCTGTGTATTCCCTATCTCGCGGCGACCTGGCTGGGCGGAACTTTGTTCGCGCGGATGAGCGATCTCGGCGTCCGGCGGCTTGCGCTCGGCTTCATGTTCACGATGGGCGTTGTGGGCCTTCTGGTGTGACGGTCGGTCGCACGCGATTGCAATCGTCGCGCACACGCCGCGAGGTTGCAGTCCGAAAGTAAAATTCCGCATTTCCCACGGCTTGGGACTCGTGGTCTTGACCCTTGGACCTGGACTAACGATTATTTTGTCAAACAAAAACGCGCCGAGGGAAAGCTCGCCTTTCTGTCTGCCGCACTTCGTTTTGGTCGAGCTTCCGTCGTCGTTTGACCGTGGGAGGACATGGCCATGTCGAGCACAAGCACGTTTCGAAAAATTTTTCTCGCTGGATTCATCGGGATGGCCGGACTGTTGACGACAGTCGGGCTGGCGCGGGCGCAAAGCGATAAGTTCACCGCTTGGGGCTGGCCGCTCCCTTACGAGAAAGTTTCCGACAAATCGGTGGCCTGGCTTAAGGAAAAGGGCTGGTGGCCTTTGCAGGTCGCCTTTCAGTCTCCCTGGTCGGGGCAGAACAACATTTCCATTGTGATGGACAAGGAGGGGTTGCTCGCCAAGCGCGGCATTGAGATGAAGCTGACGCCCTTCGGCTCAGGTCCGGCCACCAACGAAGTGCTGGTATCGGGCAAGGTCCAGGTCGCCAGCGCGGGCAACTTCCCCTACACCTCGCTGCTCGACAAGAAGATCCCGGTCAAGGCGATCGCGCTTATTACGCCGAACATTTTGCACGCGGTCATTGTCCCGCTCGACAGCAAGGCGAAGAGCCTGGCCGATTTCAAGGACGCCAATCCGCCAGCGACGATTGGAATCGTGACCGGTTCCTCTGCCGAGTTCTATTTCCAGATGGCCGCGCAGGTTGCCGGCATCAAGATCGGGAAAGACGTGATCCTCAAGAACATGCCGATCGGCGAACAGATGGCCTTGCCCAAGGGCATCGACGCCGTTGTGCCTTGGGACGCGGGCGCAAGCATGATCGTGGAGGACCGCAAAAACGGCAGAATCATCGACTCGATCTACCCCTACAATATGTATGAAGGCAATTTCGTCGTCCGCCAGGAATTGGTCGACAACGTCCCTGATGTGGTGCAGGCCCTGTCGGATGCTTATGTCGAGTCGCTGCTCTGGGCGCGGCACGACCTGGACGGCACCGTGAAGCATTTGCAGGCCGACCCAAGTCTGAAGAATTTCAGCAAGGAGATCCTGGTTCAGCAGACTCGCGTCTACAACCAGCTCTACAAACCGACTTTCGTTTATCCGCACGCCAAATTCTGGGGTGAGGCGAACGAACCGATCTTCAATTGGCTTTACGAGCTCAAGCGAATCCAGAACCCGCTCAAGGCAGCCGACTTCGCCAAATCGGTCGACGCGAGCTTCATGGACAAAACTTTCGCCAAGCTGGGCTGGAAAGTGCCCCAAGTGCCGCCGTTCATTCCGGAGGGATGGAAAGGTTCGCTCGATAAATTCCCGTATCCGGAATATGTCACGCCGCTCAACCTGAAGCAGCCGCAGCCGTTCCCGGAGAAGGGTGACCTGACAAAGCAGTGGTCCTTTGCCGGCAAGACGTACGACCCCTAGTCTGGAAAAATCCCAATCGGCGGGGGGTGCATGGTAGCCTAGCGCGGAGAGCGTGAAACGGCATGAGCACCATCGCGACCGTTGGATCCGCCAAGTCCGCAACCGCGCGGTCGCGCTGGCTGACGAGCGCCAAGCGGCTAAAAAATTTGGGATTGCTGGCAGTCGTTCTGCTGCTGTGGCAAGTGACGAGTACCTATGTTCTCGACAAGACCACGGCAGTCCTGTTGCCGCCGCCGTCCGCAATCGCACATGCCGTTTGGGACCTTATTCGGTCCGGTGATCTCTTCGTTCATCTGAGCGATAGCTTGCGCCGCGAGCTGATCGCTTTCATTTGGGCGACGTCGGCAATCCCGCTCGCGATCGCCATGGGCTGGTCGAAGACCATCAATGATCAGGTCGACCCGCTGATCGAAGTATTGCGACCCGTGCCGCCACTGGCCTGGATTCCCCTGTCGATCCTCTGGTTCGGCATCGGCGATGTGCAGAATCAGTTCATTATTTTTCTCGGCATGTTTTTCCCGATCCTGCTGAATACCATTGCCGGCGTTAAGAACATCGAGCCCAACATCATCCGGGCGGCGCGCTGTCTTGGTGCAAGCGAGGCGCGCATCCTTCGCCGCATCGTGCTGCGTGCGGCACTTCCGCAGATCATCACCGGCATCCGGATCGGTCTCGGCGTCGGCTGGATGGCATTGGTGGCAGCCGAGCTGGTCGGGGCCAATTCTGGGCTTGGTTTTCTGATTAACGATGCGCGCACGCTGCTGCGTACGGACATCGTCATCGTTGGCATGATCACGATCGGTATCGTCGGGCTTGTTATAGATCGAACGATCCGGGTGATCGGACGCCGGGCAATGCCCTGGTCGCGCGCACTTGCGGCCTAGCGAATTGTAAATGCCATGGCGACTCTGACCGCGACCGGCTTAGCCAAGGAATTTTCGGGTCATAGCGCCGACGATCCATCGGTGCTGGCGCTGCGCGGCGTGAACTTTACCGTCAATCACAACGAATTTTGCTCGGTGCTTGGTCATTCCGGCTGCGGAAAGACGACGCTGCTCACCCTGGTTGCGGGTTTCGAGGAACCAACCGAAGGCGAGATATTGCTCGACGGCAAGCCGATCGGAAAACCGAGCTGGGAACGCAGCATGATATTTCAGGACTATGCATTGTTTCACTGGCTCACGGTCGAGGACAACATCGCCTTCGGCTTGCAGATGAAGGATGTTGCGCGCGCCAAGCAGAAGAGCATCGTTGGCAATTACATCAACCTGGTTGGCTTGAACGGCTTCGAGAGGCGCTACCCGCATCAACTCTCCGGCGGCATGCGTCAACGGGTCTCTATTGCGCGCGCGCTGGCGGTCGAACCGCAAATCCTGCTGATGGATGAGCCGTTCGCCGCGCTTGACGCCCAAAACCGCAGCCTCATGCAACAGGAAATGCTTCGGATCTGGCAGCACGCGCGCAAAACCTGCCTGCTGGTGACGCACAGTATCGAGGAAGCAATCGCGCTGTCGGACCGCATCCTTGTGATGACTCGCCGGCCCGGAACAATTAAGGCCGATATCTTTGTCGATTTGCCGCGTCCGCGCGACGAGGATGACCCAAATGTCATCACGCTAAAGAAGAAAATCCGCGAGCTGATCCACAACGAATTTGAAATTGAGCGTTAGCCTCAAAAGAAGCTACCCCTGCCTCCTACACCAGTTTCAACAACAACAAACCGCCGGTTACAATTATGAATATGACGGCGGTGGCGCCGAGCGCAGTCGTAATGTGTCGCCAGCCGAGTCCGATAATCGTTTTCACGGAAGTGCCGAGGCCGAGCGCACCGATGGCAAGCAGAAGACCCCAGGTCGACACTTCGACCAGTATGCTTTTGACTGGCGTGTAGATCGGCAGCATCGACGGCGCCAGTGGCATCGCGCTGTTCACCATGCACAGCGCCAGGAACACGATCGCGAACACCGGTACCGGGACCTGCGCCTCGCCGTGCCGAACACCCAGGTGGGTGAAATACCAGCCGACGCCGAGCACCACGGGCAGCAGCAGAAACACGCGGAATAACTTGACGATCACAGCGGTATTACCGACCGGCTCGGACACCGCATAGCCTGCACCGACCACCTGGGCGACGTCGTGTATGGTTGCGCCCAGCATCACGCCGGTTGTCTGCGCGTCGAAGCCGATCAAAATGCAAAGCGAGGGATAGAGCAGCATCGTAAGGGTCGCCAACGCGTTCACTGCGACCACCACAAAAGCAATGTCGGCTTTTTTGCCTTTGTACTCAGGCACAACGGTCGAGGTCGCCAGCGTTGCAGACGCGCCGCAGACCGCTGTTCCGGCTCCGACGAGAGCGCCAAAACCCGGCGCCTGACCGCTCCAGCGCGCGAAGATGAAACCCGAGGCGGCCGTCGCAACCATGGCAATGACGATAAGGATTGCGGTCTCGGCGCCGAGCGCCGCGATATCGCCGAGCCCGACACGCAATCCCAGCAGCGCTACCGCCCAACGCAGCAGCGTTTTCACGCAGAAGTTCATGCCGGGTTGCACGGCCGGGCCTGCCGCGAGCGGGTTGAGCGCGATGCCGACGACCAGCGCAATCACCATGCTTGGGATTGGAATAACCCAGGCAACGTATGGTGCCGCGATATAGCCGATGGCGGCGACGATCGCCGACAGGACAACGCCGGGTGCCAGCGAAGCCATCGTGGCCATCGACGGCCGCCAGGCTTTGATTTCTTCTGCCGACACGCGGAGCTCCTATTCGCTCAGGGCAACCGCACTATCGGTGCGGCGAGCCTTGAGACCCGCCGCCACGGCTGCGGCAATTTGCGAGGGGGTGTCCACAACGGTAACACCGGCGGCTTCCAGAGCCTGACGCTTCGACGCGTAACTTCCGGCATTGCCGACGACGATCGCGCCGGCATGACCCATTTTCTTGCCCGGCGGGGCGGCGGCGCCCGCGATGAAAGCAACCATCGGCTTGGTCATTCGCTTCGCATAGTCGGCGGCATTCTCCTCCATCGCGCCGCCGATTTCTCCGACGATCACAACGGAGTCGGTGCCGGCGTGCCTGTCGAATGCCTCGAGGGCATCGCGGGTCGTTGTGCCAAGCATCGGATCGCCGCCGATGCCGATGAAGGCCGACTGGCCCAGGCCGGCGCGCGTGAGGTTGAGGCAGACCAGTGTGCCGAGGCTCCCGCTGCGTGAGATCACGCCGACACGGCCCGCTTTGAACACGCTGGGAACGAAAGCGGGCATGATGCCGGTAGAGCATTCCCCCGGAGTCACCAGTCCTGCGGTGTTGGGGCCGACGATGCGGGTGCCGAATTTGGCCGCGGCAGCGTGGATCTCCATGACGTCCTGCGCAGGAATGTGCTCGGTCAGCACAACCAGTAGCTTGATCCCGGCCCGCGCTGCCGAAACCGCGGCCTCTTTCGCCATGGGGGGCGGAATGAACATGACGCCGACCTCGCCGCCGTGCTTTCCGACCGCTTCGGCGGTCGTCGCACAAATCGGTATGCCGACATGCATTTCGCCTGCGCGCTTCGGATTGACACCCGCCACCACATTGGTGCCATACGCGATCATCTTTTCGGTCCAGAAGGTGCCCTGCTTTCCGGTGATGCCGAGCACGACAACGCGATCTTTCTTGCGAACGATCATTGCCCAGCCTTCACCGCCGCGCGGATGGCGTCTTCCATGAATTCGTAGGGCTCGATCCCGAGTTGGCCGCGCACCAGAGCCACCGCCTCCTCCTCGCCCGTTCCATGGATTGAAAAGAACACCGGCACTTTCGGCTTGAGTTTATGCCAGGCCTTGACGACGCCTTCCGCCATCACGTCGGTGCGCGCAAAGGCGCCGCAGAAGTTGACCACCAGGCTTTTCACGCCCGGATTGGACAGCACGAGATCGAGCGCAATTTCGGATTTGGTGTAAGCGTCGCCGCCGATTTCAAGAAAGTTTGCCGGATGACCGCCAAAATGTCTGATCACATCCATCGTCGTCATGGTCAGTCCGGCGCCGTTCGCGAGCACGCCAACATTGCCATCGAGCTGGATGAGCTTGAGGCCATGCTCGGCCCCGCGCTTCTCAAGCGGAGTCATGATCCCGGCAGCACCCGCTTGGGCGAGCTCGGCCTGCCGATATGCCGATGCGTCGTCGAGCACAAATTTGCAGTCGAGCGCGACCACGCGACCGTCGGCCAGCAGCGCCAGTGGATTGATTTCCAGAAGCTCAGCATCGCGCGCACGGCAAGCGGCGTAGAGCTTCTCCAGAATTGCCGTGATTTGCGCCGCCGCAGTGCCAAGATCGACCCCGGCAAGCATGGCAGCGAAGTCCTTTTGACCCGGGGTGTGATCGATTTCGACGTGCATCCGGGCGATCGCGTCCGGTCTTGCCGCAGCGATTTCCTCGATGTCCATGCCGCCCTCCGTTGAGAACAGGATCAGCGGTTTGCACGATGCGACCTCATGCAACACTGCGGCATAGAATTCGCGCGCGATCGTGGCCTGCTCCTCAACGAGCAACCGTTCGACGGTAAAGTCCCCAATCCTCATGCCAAGTATTTGCGTGGCGGCCTTCCGGGCTTCATCCGGCGTTCCGGCGCGCTTGATGCCTCCGGCCTTGCCGCGCTTGCCCGCGGGCACCTGCGCCTTGATCACGCAAGGCCCGAGTTTGGCGGCTGCCATGGCCGCCTCGGCCGCATTTGTGCAGAGAATACCCTGCGGCACCGGGATGCCAGCGGCCCGCAAAACCAACGACTTGGCCGCGTGCTCCTCGAAGTTCATCACCAACTCTCACTTACCTTGCATTGACCCTCGTTCGAACCTGCAACCGTATTCGGGGGTCACTCGCTATTTGCCATATTTCTTCCAATACGCACCGAACAGCGCTTCTTCAGTCGGCTTGTCTTCCGCGGTGGTGGTGACGAGGTGGGTGATGTTTAGGAAATTCATATAATTCAGATTGTCTGTGATGCTGTTGCCGCCCCAGGTGCCGCAACCCATGCTGAGCGTGAAATTCAGACCGTTGTCGAATCCACCGCCATTGCCAAATGTGTGCGCCTGGTTGATCAATACACGCACAACGTCCGAACGTTCGGCGAGCTGGCGGCCGCGCCTGATGTCCTTGGTGTGCAGACCGACTGAATGGCCGCGACCCTGATGGGCCAGGATTTCGTTGGCGCGCGTGACCGCCTCATCGAAATCCTTTGCGCGATAAACCGTCAAAACGAGCGACAGTTTCTCCCCGGAGAAGGGGAAGTCGCCGCCGACACCGGTTTCCTCCACCATGAAGAACTTCTTGTCTTCAGCGACAGCCGGCAGTCCGCATCCGCGTGCAAACACGTCGGCATCGCTGGCAATCAGGGTGCGGCTCAGCTTGCCGTCCGGCCATAGCGCCGCCTGGATTTTTGC
>JBKPLN010000519.1:0-13078 GCA_046731635.1 Pseudomonadota bacterium
GGGCAAGATAACCCCGCGTCTACCGCTTGAGACCACCATCCATGCAGAACGTTTTGCGGACGACGATCTCAATGCCGCGATCGATGCTTATGATCATCGACGCGCAGCGACGCGCCCCTATCGCGCTCAACGTGAGCCAGAGCGCTTTGGCCGGGAAAATTTCTATGGATGGTCGGAAGACAAGGCGCGGCAATACGCGGTGCCGCTGCGCGCCGACTTTGGTGCTTTCGTTCGTTCGAAGAATTTTCGGCTTGATTGACGATTCGCTCAGGATTTTCGAATTCGAAAAGTGAGAACTCCGTCCGCTTCCGATTTGCCTTCCAGCGTATCTCCGGTCTGGCGCAACAGGTTCGGGATATCGATAGTCGTGAGTGGATCCGTGCATTCCGCCACAATGAGGTCTCCAGATTTCAGCCCCGACAATTTCTTGCGCACCCGCAGTGCCGGCAACGGACACTTTAAACCGCGCAGGTTCATGGTTGTTTCAGTCATGTGTTACATGCGTCATGCGGTGAGCGGCACCATCGACAGCTTCTTGTCACTTGCGGGAATGTAGGCTTCTTCGATCCCCAATTCCCTGCGGACGATATTTGTGCCGCGCGTGAGCGCCACCATCTTGTAAAATGCATGCATCCGGCTCATCGATTGCCGCCCGAAGCCGCAATCGCTGCTGAGGACAAGGCGTTCAGGTTCAATGTATTTCAATGCCTTGCGAATGAGATCGGCTATTTCGTCCGGCCGCTCCACTTGCAAAGTGCGGTGGCTGATGACGCCCAACGCGATCTTCTTGTTTTTTGAAATCATTCTGCCGACATGCTCGAGGTCCATGCCGTGGTTGAAGGCACCCTCTATCGTGAGCACATCGACGTCCAGCTGGTCGAGGTAAGGCAAGGCAGCCTTGTACGACTGATCCCTGCTCGCGACTCGCTGCGCCGCCGGACTCCCCCAGCACGTATGGCACCACACTTCGCATTTGTCGCGCAGCCCTTTGACTTCGACATTGAAGGCTTCGACCCATTGCTCGGGCCGGATTGGCTGTTTGGGATCGGCAATGACCTGGTGAATTGCCGGCTCCTCGATCTGTACCAGCGGCGCGCCGGCGTCAGCGACCGAGTGATATTCCTTGTTGAGCGCGGCCGACAAATCCATCAGCAACTCGTAACGGTCTTTGTAGTACTGATTGGTCAGCATCAGCGCCAGGATCTGCGCCGAAATCGATCCGATCTTCACCGGCTTATCTGTCATCGGCGCGATCGCCTTGTAGGCACGATCGAGCTGCAAGCTTGCTTCCCCGATCTTCCCCGTCACCGGCGGGGTCATGCGCGTTTCTATGACTTCCCACATCAGGTCGCCGGGTCCTTTATCGGCCATGAACCCGGCGGGCGGCACTTCCACTCGCGGCGTGCCGATGCCTGCAATACGTTCGGTGGCGTAGCTGACCCAGGCGCGGCCGGCGACGTCGTCATCGAGACGCGTGTCGCCATCCACGAATATGTCGATTCCCGCGCGATGCTGAGCTGCGACGTGGCAGGCGAGACAATCGAAATGCTGCTCGCGATAAGCAAGGCGCGAGAAGCCTTGCGAAAGGGGAATGCCGCGAAGGTTCTCGGTGTACCAGTGCGGGCGGGGCAGCGCCCCTGTGGTCGTCGTGAGAAGAGCCTTGTCTCTTGTTGTGGTAAACACGCGCACGTCTCCCAGGTTCACCAATCGAAAGCCAGCGCTGCATCGCTTCGCGTTGTTGAGCTAAACTGAAGTCATCGGGTGTAACAAGGTCAAGCAGACAATGGCGGTGTCCGAGGCAATACAGACCATTTCGAGGCTGACGCCGCTCGCCGACGTCTTGCTGATGATCGACGCCGAGGTAAAGCCGATCATCCAGCGGACGATCGACGTATTTGCCGGTGCGGGCCGCACGCTTGCCGCCGATGCTGTGGCTCCATCGCGCCCAGCGTCCCCTTTGGCATTGCATGATGGATGGGCAATCAATGCGGACGAGACATTGGGTGCCGGCGGTCATGCGCCAGCGCCGCTGCTGCGGGTGCCCTCGCGCATCGAAGCCGGGCAGGCTCTGCCAGCAGGAACTGACAGCGTTGCGCCATTTGACGCGGTGAAAGTGAGCCAAGGTCGTGCCGAGGCCCTTCTCACGGTCAGTCCCGGTGATGGTGTCCTGACGGCCGGAAGCGATAGCGATTCGGTAATCCCCTTGCGCCGTGCCGGCGAGCGCCTGCGCAGCACGGACCTCGCAGCTTTTTCCGCAGCGGGCATTGCGCGCATTCAGGTGCGCGAACCGCGCATTCGTGTTTTGCCGGTTCGCGGCAGCGGCATCATCAACGCTGCGGCGCGGATGGTTGCAGCAGATGTCGATCGACGCGGTGGCGCGGCACGGCTGGACGAGAGTGGACGTGGTCTCGACGTTGCCATGGCCGCCGATACCGCGGATGCAATTGTCGCGATCGGTGGAACGGGCAGCGGGCGCAATGACAACAGCGTGCAAATTCTCGCGCGAGAGGGACAGCTTCGGGTGCACGGCCTCGCCCTCACCCCAGGGGAGACTTCCGCGTTCGGCTTCGTCGGTGCCCGACCGGTCCTGCTGTTGCCGGGACGTCTCGATGCCGCGGTCAGCGCATGGCTCACGGTGGGGCGACGACTGCTCGATCGGCTTGCCGCCGCCAAGAGCGGGGAGAACGAAACGGGCGAAACCCTGCCTCTGGCGCGCAAGGTCAGTTCGACCGTCGGGCTGGCGGAAATCGTGCCGGTCCGGCACACCTCCGGTCAGGTGGAGCCCATGGCCATCAAGTATCTTCCGTTGTCGTCGCTTGCCCGCTCCGACGGATGGATCCTGGTCCCGGCGGACAGCGAAGGATATTCCGCCGGCTCGCCCGTTCGGGTAAGGCCTTGGCCATGAGTGCCCTGAGTGCCGTGAGTGCCATGAGTGCCATGAGTGCCGTGCAATGAGCGAGACGAGAAAGCCACGCTCGGTAGACGAGGGCGATCTGATAGCGCGCGTGCGTGCAGCTGCGCGACAGGAGCAATTCCTTGAGGTCGTGTCGCCGGAAGAGGCGCGCGCTCGCTTTGAGCGGCACCTCGATCTTGCTCCACTCCCCGGCGAGTGGGTCACGCTTGCCGACGCCCGCACGCGCGTCCTCTGCGGCGACGTGATTGCCCCGGTCGATGCACCGCCGTTCGACCGTTCAAACGTTGATGGGTTCGCTCTGCGAGCAGCCGACACTGTCGGCGCAAGCGAAGCCGGTCCCAGGATCTTCACACTAAACGCGGAGGTCATCGCTTGCGGCCACGTGCCTGCATTGACGGTCATGCCAGGCACATGCACTGCGATTGCGACCGGCGGCGTCATTCCGCGCGGTGCCGATGCAGTGGTGATGATTGAACAGACCGAGCTGATCGAGGAAGGTCACCCACGGATCGAACTGCGCCGCGTAGCGACGCCCGGGCAATTCGTTTCATATGCCGGCTCGGATATTGCGCGTGGCGAGACATTGCTGCGGCGTGGCACGCGCATCGGCGCTCGCGAAATCGGCGTGCTGGCGGCCTGTGGTCTCGATCGTATCGAAGTCGTGCGGCGGCCCAGGGTCGCGGTTATCTCGACCGGCGACGAGCTGGTTGAGCCCGGCAGGCCGCTCAGGCCAGCAGGAGTCTATGACAGCAATGGCGCCATCATCGCAGCTGCGGCCGCCGAGGCGGGCGGTGAACCGCTCGGATACGGCTCCTTGCGTGACGACGCGGCGGTGCTGGAAAAGACGGTGCGTGAGGCGCTCGCCGCCAGCGATATGGTGGTGCTGTCCGGGGGCACCTCAAAGGGTGCGGGCGATCTGTCGCATCGCGTGGTGTCGCGATTGGGCAAGCCGGGAATCCTCGTGCATGGCGTTGCTCTAAAGCCGGGTAAACCTCTTTGCCTCGGCGTTGTCGGTGACAAGCCAATCGTCGTGCTGCCGGGGTTTCCGACCTCGGCGATCTTTACGTTCCATGCTTTTGCCGCTCCCATAATCCGCGCGCGTGCCGGGCTGCCGCCGGAATCTGCGGAAACGACAAATGCGCGCGTGCCGGTGCGGATCGCGTCAGAGCTCGGCCGGAAGGAATTTGTGCTTGTGTCATTGATCGAGCGCGAGGAGGGCACCATCGCTTTCCCCACCGGCAAAGGCTCGGGGGCGGTGACAAGTTTTTCTCAGGCGGACGGGTTTATCGAGATCGACGCACTCGCCTCGGCGCTCAATGCCGACAGCGACGTGCAAGTGACTTTGATCGGAAGTTCGGCGCGCGCGCCGGATCTGGTGATCATGGGCAGTCACGACGTGGCGCTTGACGTGATCGTCGGCGCGCTGGTCGAGCAGGGCCTTTCGGTGCGCGTTCTGGCCGTGGGCAGTTTGGGCGGCGTGGGCGCGATCAGTCGCGGCGAATGCGATGTAGCTCCGGTTCATCTGATCGATCCGGCGAGCGGACAATATAATAAGCATCTCGTGGAAGCGGGCATAAGCCTGGTTCCGGGTTGGCGGCGCATGCAGGGAATTCTGTTCCGTCCCGGCGATGTCCGTTTTGAAGGGCACAGTGCGAAGGAGGGGCTGAAGATTGTCCTGGAGGATCCCACTGCCTTTATGGTCAACCGCAATGCCGGCGCCGGCACGCGCGTGCTCACCGACAAGTTGCTCGATGGCGCGCGTCCGGCCGGCTATGCCAATCAGCCAAAATCTCACAATGCCGTTGCAGCCGCGATCGCGCAGGGCCGTGCCGACTGGGGCATCGCTATCGAGCCGGTGGCCAAGCTTTACGGACTCGGTTTTCTGCCCGTCTCGCCGGAGCATTATGATTTTCTCGTCGCCGACGGTCGGCGCGAGCGACCGGGGGTAAAGGCATTTCTTGCCGCCCTGCGCGACGAGCGCATGCGCGCGCGTGTGCGTGCCCTCGGCATGGAACCCGAGGGCTGAATGTCCGCTTATGCTGGAGGATATTGGATGCCCATGCCGCACCCAACGAAACTTCTGTGCCTGGTTTTCGCCCTGCTGGCCTTCGGATTTTATCCGGCGCAGGCGCAGTTGCGCGGTCATGGCGGCCCGGTGCGCGCGCTGGCAATTTCACCGGATGGCAAACAGGCAGTGTCGGGGAGCTTCGACACTTCGGCGATCCGGTGGTCACTGGCAGCGAATTCGGCGGAGCAGGTATTACGCGTTCACGATGGCGCCGTGAACGCGGTTGCCTATTTAAAAGACGGACGGATTGTTACCGCCGGCGCAGATGCCCGTATCGCAATCTGGACGCCGGGACGACAACAGCCCGACAAGATACTTGATGGCCATTCGGCGCCAATCGCGAGCGTGGCGGTGTCGCCTGACAGCACGATGCTCGCCTCCGCGTCGTGGGATCGAACAGTTCGGCTGTGGCAGCTGAATGGCGGCGAACCGCGCGTCCTTGAAGGCAACGCCCAAAACGCCAACGGCGTTGCCTTCTCGCCGGACGGAAAGAATGTCATCAGCGCAGGCTACGATGCGACGATACGGATCTGGCCGCTCAAGGGCGGCGGCGAGATCGTGCGCAATTTGCCGACCCCCCTCAACGACGTGGCAATCGCGCCGGATGGAGAAATTGTCGCCGCCGGAGGCGACGGCAAAGTCTATTTTCTCTCGCCGGGCGGCGACGTGCTCGGTGAAGCGCAAGCCTCGCCAACTCCTGTTATCGCCCTCGCCATCTCTCCAGACGGAAATCTGGTCGCCGCTGCCGGCATTCGTGGCTCGGTGGCGGTGATTGAACGTAAGACGCGCAAGGTCGGACATACGCTGGTCGGACCGGGCCTGCCCGTCTGGTCCGCGGCCTTCTTTCCCGACAACCGCACGCTGTTGACCGGTGGTGCCGACCGGATGATCCGCCGTTGGGATGCTTCAAACGGCGAACCGATCGGTGCGACCATCATGGGAGCGCCAGAGGATCCCTTGGCGGCGTATGCAGGAGATCACGGCGCCGAGGTGTTCCGCGCTTGCGTTGCCTGTCATACGCTCTCACCGGACGAAGTCAGCAAGGCCGGCCCGACGCTTGCCGGAATATTCGGGCGGCGGATCGCCACGCTGCCCGGTTACAATTTTTCACCGGCGTTGAAAAAGCTGGACATCGTCTGGACGCCGGAAACAGTGTCAAAGTTGTTTGAAGTTGGGCCTGCACAATATACGCCGGGCACCAAGATGCCGGAGCAGACAATCGGATCGGCCGAGGACCGCAAGGCGCTGGTGGACTTTCTCGCCAAGGCGACGGCCAACCGCAAGTAGCTAGCTTTCGCCTTTCTGCTCCCGTTCGCGCAGATAGTCCTCGGTTGTGCGCACCGGAGGTCGTTGTGGTGCGCCGAACGGGTCAAATTGCTCTTCCGCCATCGCTATGACGCGGCAGTCCTCGCACATCCGGATGACGTCCAGCCTTTTTGGCGCGTCCTTATACATCCAGTGTTTGCCCTCGAGCTTTGCGACAACGCGTTCAACCGTGCTCTTCACGCCGAACGGCTTGCCGCAGCGGATGCATTCGGCGGGGTCCTCCTGCTTCACAATGCGGCTCGTGGCAGTGGCGGCACGGAAATCGATTTGCGGCCTCAGAGTTATGACCTTCTCCGGACATGTTGCCTTGCACAGACCGCATTGCACGCAGGCATCTTCGGCAAAGCGGAGCATCGGACGCTCGGGATCATCTGACAGCGCGCCGGTCGGACAGGCCGATACGCAGGAGAGGCACAGAGTGCAGCCCTCCACTCTGACTTCGACCTTGCCGAATGGCGCGCCTTCGGGCAGCGGCACGACATCGACTGGCGCCGGAGCGGCCGCGTGCAACTCACGCAGTGCCAGCCGCATTACCTCGCGCTTGCGACCGACGGCAGAGAACGTCGCCGGCCTTGCCGTGGTGTCCAACGGTGCAATCCCCCGCAGCGTTTCGCCAAGCGCGTCAGGATCGTCTGTTTCGATGACGGCAACGCGTGCTCCGTTGAAGCCAAGTCCGGCCAGGATTGGCTCAGCCAGGGCAACTGTCTTGCGAAGCCCGGAAATATCATGACGCTGCTTGCCGCGCGCAAGAAAACGCACGGTCGAGGCGCCGTAAGCAATGGCGCCTGCTACCGCTTCCAGCCCGACCTGGGTGACCTCGTTCACTTCGAAAGGCAGCACGTTCGCCGGCAGGCCGTCGCCGTACCGCGCAAGTGCATTGATCAGTTCGCCGCCGTGTTCAGCATCGTGGAACATCACAACGGGATGCTTGCCGCCCGCCTCGGCGTATGCCGATAGCAGCGTGCGCAGCTTGCGCAGCAGCGCATCGGAGGAAGGCAGGGCGTAGCTCGCGGCGCCAGTCGGGCAGGCCGCAGCGCATTGGCCGCAGCCGGCGCAGATGTGTGCATCGATGCTCACGTGATCGCCCGCCGGCATGATGGCGCCGGTGGGGCAGAGATCAAGGCAACGGCGGCATCCGACGATTCTCGATCGCGAGTGCGCGCACAGATCCTCTGTGAATGTAATGTACCGGGGGTTATCGAACGTGCCGGTCAGGTCTCGCGCCTTCAGCACGGCTCGCATGACCGCAACGGGATCGCCGGGGTCGGCGCGTAAATAACCGTCGCGCAGGTCGGCAGCCGGGAACAGCGACGGTGCGCCGGAAAGATCGATGAAGATGTCGCAACGTGACACCGCTCCGTTGCGAGGCGGACCGAATTCCAGTGTGGCACGCGAGGAGGGGCGTGGTGTCGCATAGTCGTCGACAGCGATTTCGAACGCACCAAGGTGACCTTTGGCGGTTCGAACGTTGCCCTTCACGATTGGAAACTCGGTGACCCGCGGCGGCGCGACCGTGGCCTCCGGCTTGATCAGCACTGTGAGATCGAGTTGATCTTTGAGCAAATTCGCCGCTTCGATGACGCGCTCATCCTTGCCGTAAAGCAGCGCTACACCCTCGCTCGTGAGCGGCACGAACGGAATTTCCGGCACCGGCTCAGCGCTCGCGGCGATCAGTGCCGCCATTTTTGGTCCGGCCCTGGCCGCATCTTTGGACCAGCCACTCGTCTCACGAATGTTGACAAAGCCGGGCATTGCGGCGCCTCCGATCTCGCCGGCAACTTCGCTGAACAGGGGTGCTTCCTGAGTGCATGCGACGGTGACTGTTTCTTTAGCGGTAGCCTTGCGGAAGCGGTCGAGCTCCGCGCGGCAAAGCTGTCGGCCTTCAATTACTTCGGCGCTGCGACAGGCACGTCTTACCGCTTCGCCATCAAGCGGCATGGTGTCTTCGCAGGAACAGATAAGTATGGTGCGCGGCCCTTCGGCCATCAGCTCATTAACCTTTTTGTTTGTCCCGGCAGTCAGCGCTATGCCATCGGGCATTTGCCTCGAAGCGAACCCCACGACCGCGGGACTGGTCTGGGGACATGTATCGCTATAGTTATATGTATTCAAACAAGAAAGGTAGAGCGAGGAAAATGCCGACGGGAACGGCCTTTTCGCCACTTACGTCCGAACTGGCGCTGCCGCCGCCGTTTTCAGCGGTACGCCTGCGCGAAGTCGGGGACGCCTTTGCTCATGCAATATCGATCGCGGCCGAGCGGGGTGCCGGAACGCTGGTCTATGTCGGCCGTTTCGATCTGGCCGAGTTCGCCGTGGTGCTGGAACCGGACGAGCCATTGCGGACAGCGCGACGTGCGTTCTATGCCGGCATGGCGGCCCTGACCGATGCGCTGATTGCGCATGCGCAACCGAATACGTCGGTCACCATAGATTGGCCGGACTCGCTTCTGGTGAATCAAGGTCTGGTTGGCGGCGGCCGATTGGCATGGCCTCGCGGTGCCGCGGAGGATCAAGCACCGCCATGGCTGGTGTTCGGCGGCATGATCCGCACGGTGTCGATGACCGGCCTGGAGCCGGGATTGACGCCGTTCGTATCGGCGCTTGAGGAAGAAGGCTTTAGCGATGTGATGTCCGTACATCTGGTCGAAAGCTTTGCCCGCAATTTCATGCACATCACGGATGCCTGGCAAGAGAACGGCTTCCGCGCTGTGGCGAAGAGCTATCTTCAACGTTTGCCGCGCGAACAAGGCGTGCGTCGTGACATCGATGAGAACGGCGATCTGCTGATCCGCAAAATGGGCAAGGTCGAAGTAGCGAAACAAAAGCTTCTGCCGCGACTCGATCAGCCGGCCTGGTTCGATGCCAAGACCAGTGGACCGCGGTCATGAAACTTCTCCGCACAATACGGCTCGATGCTTCGGATACTTTTGTATTCGAGAAAGCGGCGGAGCCGGGCGAATGGGCCGTATCGGGCGCTTTTGCGTTCTGGAATCGTGATGCAGCGTCGCTGGAAGGCAAGGCGCGGTCGGCGTTTCGCAGCGGATTTCTGGGCGTGTCGACGCTTGGTTGGTCGACGCTAGTGCAGATTGTTGCGGCGAACGACGACGATCGACGCGACATCGTCAACACGCTGGGAAGACAGTTAGTGGCCAGGTTCGGCGCGCCAACGATTAAGGACGCGCTTGCTGCTGCGGAGGAGGAAGTTGCCTTCGCTGAATCGCTGTGTTCACAACCGCAGGACACGCTTGTCGCTGTGCATCGCACATTCGAAGACGGTGCAGTGAAAGAGTCTTTCCGCACCTTGCGTCCACGCAGCGGGCCCAAGCCGGCACGAGCTTTTTCCTTTTTTGAGGTCGAAGGCGATCCTGAGCAGCCGGGTGAACAGGTCGACCTGATTGGGATGGTCGAGCGGGAGCGCAAATGAACGATTTCTGGATTTCCAGCGGTCACCATCTGCTCGATCGGGACGAGAATAGAGGCCTGCACCTGACCGACGAGTTCCTGAAATTGTATCTCGCCAGGCCGGAATTGCTGCCGCCACCCGAGGCGTGTGCGGTCGAGCGCACACTGCACGCCAGTTTGATGGCCGATCCGCGTCGGCCGATCGCTTCATCGGACATAAAGGTTATCGCCGATGCGGATGCGCGCGAAAATTGGCAGCTGCTGATCGACTTCCGCGATCATTTGCTGCGGCACAAGACACTTGAGGCTGCTTTCAGCGCTCTTGTGCGCAAAGGAATGAGCAACGTTCCTCCGCTCTTCATCAATCAGCTTGTACATGTGATTCTGCGCAATGCGCTCGATGGCGTCGAGGATACGCGTGTGTTGCGCGCCGCCGAGCTGTTTTTCCGCACCCAGCGCGTCACTCTCCACGATGGCTCGCTGATTGTCGCCGACGAAGAGACGATCGGCGGTCTGAATGCGACGCCGGTGACTCCGCTTGTGTCGATGCTCGGCATTCCCGCCGAGGCCAATATCGATATCATTAACGCCGAGAATGCGCGCAACTATTGGCAGCGCAGCGATCAGTTCGACATGGCACTCGATCTGACTGCGGGTCGTGAAGGACTCGAGGCGCTCGCGCAGGCGATGGAGCGCTGGATCGACCACCTGATTGGGGTAGATGTCACCATCGAGCCTTTGAAGGAACTGAATGACATCAATCTCGTCTGGTACGTCGGGCTCGACGCCGATGGGACCAAAATCGGCGACATGCTCTGGCAAGGAGAGGATATTGATGAAGCAACCATGTCCCGCGTGATCGGATTGTTTCGGCTGAACTTTCACGACCCCGAACTCATGCTTAAGAAGATAAAAGGCGAACCGGTTTACTTGATCTTGGCGATGACGTCTGACAAGACCATCCGCATGAAACCCCAGAATCTGTTGACCAGTCTGCCCATTCGGCATCTGGAGCCAGTCAGTTGACCGCACTTGTGACCATTCCAGTCGGCGTCGTCGTGGAGCGCAGCAAGAGCGCCAGTCAGTGGGTGGACTTTCATTGGCGTCCGGTCGGCGTGCTTAGCGGAGTTCCGCAGGCATCGCCGTGGACCAAACTGTCCGACGACGGCGAGCGCGCGACATTCTATGCAGGCGCAATGCAGGTCGAACTGTTCCGAACGGAAACTGCCAACTATAGGGACAACCTGCGACTGGAAACGCCGCTGCTGTGGATCACGTTGCGGCCCGTCGATGGCGATCCGCCCTATGAATTGGCATCGGTTACCGCCGATCCGGCAGAAGGCGAAGCCATGACTGAAGCCGGCGCCAATGTGGTTGAAACGGTGGCGATGCCAATTTCGATGCGGGAGACGATTGCAGCCTTCGTTGCCGAGCACCACGTTGAGCGGGAATTCGTGAAAAGAAAGCGCGACCGCGCTGACCCGGAAGCACTGGCACGTCGAGGCCCGTCGGCGCGTGAGGATCACAAATGAACGATCGTGAAAATTTCATCAGCCGCTGGTCGCGCCGTAAGCACGAAGCTGCCGATGAAAAAGCCCAAGGCGAACAGCCCGGCATTGCGGACGCGGCCAAGGAGACTGATCGGAGCGCCAGCTCCGAGGAATCCAAACTGGCGAACGCGGACGCGGCCGAATTCGATCCGGCCAGCCTGCCGCCAATTGAATCGATCGAGGCAGGCACCGACATCACCGCGTTCTTACGGGATGGCGTGCCGTCGGAGCTTCGGCATGCGGCCCTTCGTCGCGCCTGGTCTGCCGATGCATCAATTCGCGACTTTGTCGGTCTGAATGAAAACTACTGGAGTGATGTGACGGGACCCGCCGGAGTCGCCGGCTTCGGCGATCTTGATCCCGGTGTCGACGTCAAGCGGATGGTCTCGGAGTTGTTCGGCGAAAGCCCCTCAAAGAAGGCTGAATATGATTCTTCAAATGCTTCTGGTGCCTCAGCTGCGGTTTCGTGCCCGACGAGTGAAGCAAAGCCTGGTAGCGTACCGGACCAAAATACCACCGAGGGTGGTCGGTCCGACGCCACCAAGATTGCTGCATCGCAAAACGATCCCGCCGACGATCCGGTAGAGCAGCGCGCTACGCGACGTCATGGCTCGGCGCTGCCGGAATGAAATCGCGCAGGATTGTTTGGGCTTATAGCCTCAAGCTATTGACCCAACTTGCGGTGGGCCGGTACGCTTTCATTGTGACAATTCAAAACAAGAAGAACAAAGCGTGATGAGGGAACCCGGGCTAATGGAAGCGATTCGCGCCGCTGGCGGCGTGGGTCAGCTTGCACGCCAAATAGGCATTTCCCAACCGTCGGTATCGAACTGGAGTCGCATTCCTGCCGAAAGGGTCATTTCGGTTGAAGCGGCCACGGGGGTCGACCGTTCCGTACTGCGACCGGATCTCTACGGTGGAAAAGAGATATCAGGGGAGGTCGACGAAGTAGATCTCGCCCGGGCGCAGGAATATGCGCTGCTCGCCGCGTTGCTTATGCGTGCGCCCGATGCAGGCTTCTTGGCAAAGTTATCCGAGTTGCACGCCGACGCCTCACCGCTTGGATTGGCGCATGCTGCGCTGGCTGAAGCCGCAGAAGGAACCACAGCCGAAAAGGTCGAGCGCGAATATTTTGCTCTTTTTATCGGCCTCGGCCGCGGCGAGTTGATGCCTTACGGCTCGTATTACCTTACCGGGTTCATGCTCGAGCGGCCGCTGGCGCGCCTGCGCGAGGATCTGGCGAAAATCGGGGTTGATCGCGCCGAAGGTGTCGTCGAGCCGGAAGATCATGCCGGCATTCTGTGCGAAATAATGTCAGGTCTTGCGAGCCGACGGCTGCCGGCGCCGTCTGGCTCCGACCGCATTGTCTTCGACAAGCACATGGCTCCATGGATCGGTCGATTCTTCAACGACCTTGAAAATGCCGCGGCTGCAGATTTCTACAAACGGGTGGGAGCACTCGGCCGCGTGTACGTGAACATTGAAGCGGAGGCCTTCGATCTGCCGGCTTGAGACAGTCGAAGGAAAACTGGAGGAATTCGAGGAGAGAACGGCGATGAAAGAACATGAAAAGTCAAAGGTGGGTCGTCGCGACTTCCTGCGTGCAATGGGCGCAGGCGCGGGTCTGGCGGTAGCGACGGCCGCGCCACTCGCGACCGAAGCTGCCGCGGCCGAAACCGATGCGGACAAGAAGAAGGCCCGGTACCAGGCAAATTCCGCCGACGTGCAGACCTTCTACAAGGTTAACCGGTATCCGAGCTGAGGAGGCTGAGCCGTGCTGATCAAAAGAACAGAGCGCCAGGCGCGTCGAAGCAGTCG
>JBKPLN010000520.1:0-4071 GCA_046731635.1 Pseudomonadota bacterium
GATTATGGCCAGCGGCTTCACCGCCGCACAAACAGGCCGGATACATGACCGACCCGACCAACAGCTGCATCAGAAAGTTCTTGCCAAGGCCCGTCCACACATGACCCAAAGCGGATATCTCGAACTGCGGCCAGCAATATAGTTTTGTGCAGCGTACGATGACGCCGCGTATTCGCCATAGTCTAAGGAATGGATTAACGACAGCCGTTCATTCAAGGATTAACATGGGGTCATCACTCGCGTGGCTCGAACTGGCAAAGTTCGATGCCAAATACACCGTGCGAACCCACTGCCCGCAGTGCGGGCGTAAGCACATCACGGTCTTTCGGCTGCGCCATGTATCCGATAGCTGCTTCGTCCAGTTGGGGCACTTCTTTCGCTACGCGAAGCACTTCGACTTCCAGCGGTTGCGCTGGTGCACAAACTCGGGGCAACATCCGAACTGGAGCACTTCTAAGCTGCCCTGATGGCGCGACTGCGTGCCCGGTCAGTACCGTGCCACCGCCGTTGAAATTCTTGGATGCACAAACGCGCCGCTGCCTCATCGTCTTGATTACTGGCATCGGCTTGTTCGTCGCAGGTCTGGCCAGCAGCATTTCGTTCCAGACGAGGTAATTTTTTTCGATTTGAATCTAGGACGAATGTGGGCTTGCCCTGATATTCATTTTTAGTGGGGCCTCTCAATGTCGGATTTATTGGTGCTGGCTGCCCTTTTCTGAGGGCGTCCAGGCGCTCTGTAAGCGGAACGCCATAGGTGATGCTGGAGCCTTCAGGTTTTTCGCAAGATATCGTTACTAGCGGCTCTGATGGATTGGGCTGGGTTAAAGGAGGAAGAAACTGACGCCGATAGCGATTCCGACCGCAAGAAGTTTCGTTATCTCCTTACTTGTTGCTTGATGTGAATTCCGACGTGGTCGAAGCACGATTCATTTAGTGGTTTGCAGCGTCAACTAGTGGGGCTTTGAACGACGCTGGAACACCGACCCTTTGCGACACAGGAAGCGGTTTTGACTGCTGACCAGCCTAATTCCGCCGAAGAGGACGACGCCGACGACTAGGAAGTAGGCCAAAATTGGCGTCCAATCAACTCGCTTGGAAAAATGGCTCGGCGTGGCTCAACAGTCTGTTTTGCAAATCACATCTGCGTCATTTTCAGGTCTCGCGCCCAAGAGCGAAAAATCTGAAGTCCATAACCGACGATTAGCTGGTACGGATGGATGAAAGCGGCTGGCGCGTTCATCGGCTTGGCCGTTGCATCGAAGCGGACAGCTCCCGCTCGTTGGCATCCATGATGCGGCGCTGCCCATCGCAGGCATTTGCATTTGACGAATTGGTTGCGAGGCAGCTCCGATAATTCGCGGCGGAGCCATCGTAGGCCCGACGAGCAGCCCCCGCCTTATACGCGGCTTCTTGTGATGGACTCCATGCGCCAGCCAGCAATCGCTCTCTGTCCGCGCAGGCGGAGAGTACGCAGGCGAACACCAGTATCGCCCCAGCGGCCATTAAATGTGTTGTCATTTGCTGGTCCCCCGACCGCGCCACTAGATTATTGATTTTTTCAGGGATGGGAGTCTAACGGCTTCAACGCTCCCCAGTTTTGTTGCCGTGGCGGGGTCGCCGCTCTTACCATCGCGCTGGCCTCTTTTAACTGCAACCCAGTGCAGTGCTACCGCGCTCTTGGCGACGACTCATCCATAATCATTGTCGGGCGATGACGTGGGTTTCGACAGCCGTGCAGGGCAGACCGGATGCGGCTTTATCCCCCGCCTGCGCCATCGCCACCCAGGCCCAGGTATACTCTCGGGACTGTGGTCCGAGGAAAACGGCTATGAACCTAAAGTCATTTCTCTTTGCCATTGTCCATATTTTTTACGGAGATCTCGGCGAGCATCTTTACAAAAAGCGGATCGCTCGGAAGGCCGGTGGGGGTAATGCTGTCGGTGTTGCAGCCGGCAAGGACTGTTGCCGTGGCAACAATGGCGACCGACGCGAGCAGGGCGCGGACAGATGGTCGATTCAGCAACTCCGCGGAATCAAAATACTAGAATTTTCCCGGACGACTTGGAACACAGGCCTTGGTTACCGCAATGAATTGCGGCCCGCAGCCAGCCGCAGCCTGAAGGGCGAGTTTCCTTGATATGGTCCCAGTACCACTACCGTTGTGCCTATCTTCACGCGCTTGTAAAGGTCGATGACATCCTCGTTGGTCATGCGGATGCAGCCCGATGAAATCGCGTGGCCAATATATTCCGGCTGATTGGTGCCGTGAATGCGATAGAGGGTGTCCTTGTTGCCCTCATAGAGATAGATGGCGCGCGCGCCCATCGGATTCTGTGGGCCCGGGCCAACAAAATTCGGCACATGCATACGCTGCTTGATCTCTTCGGTCGGTACCCATGACGGCCACTCGGTCAGGCGGCCGACCTTGGCCACACCCGAAAACGCCAGCGCTTCTTCACCGACGGTCACGCCATAGCGGATCGCTTTGCCTCCAGGCAGCACATAATAGAGATAGCGCGCATCGGTATCGACGAGGATGGTGCCGGGCCCTTCCTTGCGCTGATAGTCGACGATCTGCCGCTGGTAGGATTGCGGGATCGTCGCGCTTGCGTATGGCGCCGCCGCCAGCAATTTCTTGTCGCGGGGGGTCAGGTTCGCTTCCGAGGCTGGTTCGATCGTCGACTGCATGCAACCGCCCAGCAAAACGCCGGCGCCAAATAGGACAACCAACATCCTCCTCATTATTCTTCCCCTACCTCCCCGGAGCGAAGCCGAATTCCCTACGTCCACCGCCCACAAGACATTAGCAGAGCTTTTACCATAACTGTAAACATATTGTTGAAATCAACGCCAGGACCGCCGGCGCTCATAGTTAATAACCTGCGTCGCGCGGCCCATGTCGGTGATTTAAGGGCAACGCCGTCCCCAATATCAGCTCAAACAGGATTTGTTTCCTCATAGCCCCACGGCGAGACTTGTAGCGTTGGACTATTGCGCTTCGACTTGCCAAGGATCCGGCAGGCCCGAGTTCAGGGTCACATTGAAGCGGGCAATCGCGACATCCATTTCGGCTAGTACTAGGTCGAAAAGCAATTTCACATCTCTAACTCCGATATTTGAAGCCGCAAGTGTTGAGTCGACGATTACTCGTGGTGCGTTGGCCATCTGGCTGATTGGCACGACGAACAAATTATAGCTTGGTCGGTCCCATTCGGTGTCGCTGATATCGGTGGACTTGGCGATGTCGGAGTCCATTTGGGCATTGATTTGCTTCTGCGTAGAGGCAAGCGTGCGCAGAAGTTCTAGCAACTCATCCTGCACAATTGCGTGATCGTCGCGCTGCGACTTGGCGCGCTTGGCTAGTTGCGTCAACTCACCCATCGCGGCCTTGGCACCGCTCATTATGGCGACGAGTTGCTTGCGCGGGATACGGCGCAACGTTTCCGGCGCTTTGGGTTCAGCCTTGGGGCGAAGAAAATCGAACATGCCCGCCGCACCTCGGTGCGTCCAAAAAAAATAGGATAGCACTTCAATCCGGGATTTTCATCGACCACTCTTAAAATGAAACTGAGAAAGGTTGCGTTTCACGCCTTGCTAGGAAGGCATCACATTAATTGCGCTGATTGGCGAGGAGCAGATCCCTACTTCGTAACGGTTCTTCCTCTGAGGCAAGCGGACCGTGGTGTCGTTCGACTCGCTGGCTGGCTCGGCCGTGCAGGATCAAGTTGCTCTGTCTGGCCGCGGGCCTTGGCACGCTGTTTTGTTTGCGCCTCGTTCAGGAGTTGCTGCAATTCCTGGGCAAGTTGCTCTTTCTGATCGAGCGGCTCGACATGCGATTTGGTTTGCGTGTCGTTTAGGAGTTGTTGCAATGCTAGTGCAACCTCTTTCTCTGCCTGTTTCAGCAGTTGGGGTGGTGGAATGTACCGTGCGGCAGTCTCCGAATCTGAATCGGGAGTCCAGGCGCGCGGGAAGACGGTCACCGGGCCTGCCTGTCCGAGACCCTGTCGAACACTGGCCTTGCGCCGGCTCAGCCAGCGCGCGGCGTAAAACACGGGGCCGACCATAGTCAAC
>JBKPLN010000521.1:0-3663 GCA_046731635.1 Pseudomonadota bacterium
GGATGAAGCATCGTGACCCATCCGGCTTCAGTGGAACCATAAAGCTCGAACAGCCCCGAATTCCTGAAATAGCTCATGATCGCCAACTTCGTCTCACGGCGGGCCGGTGCCGACGAAATCATGAGCTTCGTAACTGCATCCACATTGTATCGCTGCCTTACCGTCGACGGCAGATCGAGCATCAAGATGAAGTGGGTGGGGACGAGGGAAGTGAAAGTCGCAGCGCCTTCGGCCAGCGTACGAACCAGATGCTCGGGATCGAAACTCTTCCGGCTGTAGATCGTGCACGCGGCACCGCAGTATGCGAACGCGCCGAAAAAATAAAGCGAGTTGGCGTGACACATCGGCATGACCAGCAGCGCGCTGTCGCTTCGGTTGAGGCCAAGTTCCATCTCTGTAACGAGGGAAAGCATCACGCTGCCGGCATGCGAGCGGATCGCCCCTTTCGGCTTCCCCGTCGTGCCGGAGGTGTACATCAGCGTCCAGGGATCGTTCGCAGCGACGTCGACATCCGGAGGCCGATCGCTGGCCGCTGAGATCAGATCCTCGTAGCCGCGATATCCCGGGTGGCGGCGAGCGCCGCCGAACACGATGAAATTTCCCGCCGGGACCGGTAGACCGTCGCGGATATTTTCGATCGCACCCAGGAGTTCTTCCTGGACGATAAGCGCGCTGGCTTCGCAGTTCTCCACGACGTAGCGGATTTCCGGTCCGACCAGCCGGAAATTGATCGGAACCGCGACCAAACCAGCGATCGCGGTCGCGGCATAAATCTCCATCCATTCCAGGGAATTATACGCAAGGACACAAACCCGTTCTCCCTTCGACAACCCCAACCCCAGGAAGGCATTGGCCAGACGGCAGGAGCGGATATTCCACTCCCGAAAGCTCATCGACCTCTCCAGATCTCGGGCCGCAATCTTGTCAGGAAAGATGCGCGCATTCATTCCGAGCGCGATACCGAGGTGGGGCAACTGTCTCATTCAGTAGTCTCTTCTGGCCGAAATACGTGCTTAATTATCGTCGCTTGTGTACCACAAAAAATCAGGCAAGCTGACGGGACATTGCATCCACCATGCAGCCTCTATCGGGCCTTTCAGTTCTGGATTTCACGACGCTCCTGCCGGGGCCACTTGCCACACTGATGCTTGCGGAGGCAGGCGCAGAGGTAACCAAGGTCGAGCAGCCGGGCGGAGAGAACGCCCGACGCTTTCCTCCCTTGGTTGACGGCGACAGTGCGGCGTTTCTCATGCTCAACCGCGGCAAGAGCAGCATCGAGCTTGATCTCAAAAACGACGCCGACCGAACAAAGCTCATCCCGCTGATCCAACGTGCCGACATTCTCGTCGAACAATTTCACCCCGGGGTGATGAGCCGCCTCGGTCTCGGTTATGAAGATGTCCGCAGCCTGAACCCTCGACTGATCTATTGTTCGATTTCCGGTTATGGCCAGAGCGGCCCTCGCGTGAACGAGGCCGGGCACGATATCAACTACATCGGCAACACGGGCTTGCTCGATCTTCAGCCTGGGCCGCCCGATGGCCCTATCGTGCCGCCGATGCTTGCGGCCGACATTGCTGGAGGCAGCTTTCCAGCAGTGATCAACATTTTGCTTGCCTTGCGGGCGCGCGATCAAAGCGGTCAGGGATGCCGCATCGACATTGCAATGACGGATGCAATGTTCACCTTCACCTGGGCAGCGCTGGCACTTGGCGCGGCCACCGGGACGTTTCCCAAGCCGGGCAAGATGTGGCTGGTGGGCGGCTCGCCGCGCTATCACATCTATCCGGCCAAGGACGGCAAGCTGATTGCTTGCGGAGCGCTCGAGCAGAAGTTCTGGATTGCCTTCACCAAAGCGATTTCATTATCGCCGGAGCTTGTCGACGATACCCGCAATCCAACCGCCACCCGCGATGCCGTCGCGCGACTTATTGCGGCGAGAACTTCCGAGGACTGGCGTCCGGTCTTTGCAGCGGCCGACTGCTGCACCACGATCATAACTCCGCTCGAAAAGGCGATGGCGGACCCTCATTTCGTTCAACGCGGATTATTCGCACACAAAGTCGCAACCGCGTCGGGCAAGACACTCCCGGCACTGCCTCTGCCAGTCAGCCCGGATTTTCGTCAAGCGCCCGGGGTAAGAAAGGCACCGAAGCTCGGCTAGAGCGCTTCGCCCCGCATCAGCCGGGGTTGCCGAGATGCTGGCCCCACGCCTTCCCGCATAACCGCACGTCGCAGCGGGCCGATGCGATCAATCAGGTAGAGGCCAAGTCCTCGCATCCCTTGCGCCGGAAGAAAGTCGCTCAGGAGCGTTCGGTTGAGAAGATCGACCGCCAGGGTCCGGCTGCGGACATCGGCCTGGCGCATCATCTCATATCGCGCAAGCACATCCGGGTTGCCTATATCAAGCCCATTGCGATGTGCTGCGACTGCTACTTCGCTAATCGTGGCGGCATCGCGGAGACCCATGTTGAGCCCTTGTGCGCCGATCGGCGGCACGACGTGGGCGGCTTCTCCGACCAGTGCGATGCGCTTGTCGGCAAAACGTCGCGCTGTTGCAACGTGAAGGGGAAATCGACCTCGCCCCGGCTCGACCTCGATTTTCCCGGCTATCGAGTGTGAAGCGCGTTCGATCTCTCTCGCGAGTTCAGCATCGTCCAGTGCTGCAATGTGTTCGGCCAAAGCGCGATCCAGCACCCAAACCACACTCGATCGTTCGCCGGGCAAAGGTACCAAGGTGAACGGCCCTGTCCGCGTGTGAAATTCCGTGGAAGTGTCCTGATGCGGTCGAGAATGCCGAACACACAGTGTTAACGCGACTTGCGGATAACGACGTTCGTCCGTTTGGATTCGAGCGGCGGCGCGGCAGATGGAGTTACGCCCATCGGCGCCAATCACGAGCGCGGCGCGTGGAACAGCATTATTCCTCGTGTTGACCGCGACAGTTCGCCCATCTTCCACAGCTGAAAGGACTTCATCGTCGATGATATGCAGGCCGGGCAGACCGTGGGCCCGCTGCTCAAGTGCACCGGTCAAATAGCGGTTCTCAATGTTGTAGCCGAACGCATCCAACTCGATCTCGCTTGCCTGAAACATGACCTCTGGTGCGCGCCAGAGCCGCCCCGTGTCGTCGATGATCCGCATGACTTTGAGAGGTGCGGCCTGCGCGGCGCAAAATTTCCAGACGCCGAGCGTCTCAAGCGCGGTGACAGAGCCGGCAAAAAGTGCGGTTGTTCGGTTATCGGATTTGGCCGGGGGTTTCCCGGCAAGCACGGTGGAGACGCCGCCTTGCGCAAAAGCAATCGCCGCCGTCAATCCGGCGGGCCCGCGGCCTATCACGACGACTGACCGGCTCTCGTCATATGGTTCCGGCATCGAGCAGTCGCTCCGTTTTCGGCCTAACCGCTAGCATGCGCCGCCGAGGATCGGAAACTATGGCCAATAGTTGCGATACCCCGCCGGCGACATTGCTGCTTGCTGTAGTCGGGGCACAGGTCAGCCCGCCGCCATCGCAGACACTACAGCGGCGATGTCACTCAGAACATCTTCGGCCTGGAAGGCCTTTATAGGCGCGGATGCCTGCGTCTACACGCGCGTTAAGGTTTCAGCTTTAGTTTAATTTACACATCTAAGGGCGTCGACCGGATTCGCGTTGTATATCCC
>JBKPLN010000522.1:0-4428 GCA_046731635.1 Pseudomonadota bacterium
GAAAAACGGCAATCCTTCGATGTCGCCAACCGTGCCGCCGATCTCGCACAGCACGAAGTCAAATCCCTCATTGCCTTCCCTGATGAAATCCTTGATGGCGTTGGTGACGTGCGGGATGACCTGGATCGTCGCGCCGAGTTAGTCGCCGCGGCGCTCGCGCGTGAGAATGTCCTGGTAAATGCGGCCGGTGGTGATGTTGTCGTGGCGCGTGGCGGGACGGCCGGTAAAGCGCTCGTAGTGACCCAGATCGAGATCGGTTTCGGCGCCATCGTCGGTGACGAAAACTTCGCCGTGCTGATACGGCGACATCGTCCCCGGATCCACGTTGAGATAAGGGTCAAGCTTGCGCAGGCGCACCTTGTAGCCGCGCGCCTGCAGCACCGCGCCGAGCGCTGCGGATGCGAGACCCTTGCCGAGTGAGGAAACCACGCCGCCGGTGATGAAAATATACCGCGCCATGGGACCTACTCTCGCGCGCGCGTATCGATTCGACGAGCCCGAAAAGCGCAGACCCGTTGTGCGCCTGTGCGCAGGCGGCCAAATTTCTGATTTTCCAGACCTTTGGCTCTTTGTCTTCATGTCCATTCCGGTTTACTTCCAACGGTTTACAACGTTCTCCATAACGCTGAAGGGCCGGAGTTCCCGGCCCTTCGCTTGTGAATTTCACTTCGACTGCGGCACCTGCGGCCCCGAAGGGCCGGATGGCGCTGGCGGATGCGTACCGCCCTGCAGCTGATCCAGTAAGCCGCCACCTCCGCCGCCGAGCGGCGTGGGCGTGGCGGGAGCGGTTGGCGCACTTGGGCTGCCGCCCTGCAGGATCGAGGTCGGCTTGCGATTGGTTCCGGCCAGGATCGACAGCGTCAGGCTTGTCAGAAAGAACAATCCCGCCAAGATCGCTGTTGCGCGGGTCAGGACATTGGCCGTGCCGCGGCTGGTCATAAAGCCGCCGGTTGAACCGATGCCAAGGCCGCCTCCTTCGGAGCGCTGCAAAAGCACCACGCCGATCATGGCCAATACCAGCATCAGGTGGATTACGATGATGACGTGCTGCATCTATCCAAAATCCGCTCAAATCATGCCGTTCCGGGCTCTCCGCCCAGGCGGTGTTCCATGGGTCATATAGGAATTCGCCGCGGTCTCTACACGATCGTCAGCCGATTTTCCAGCCTTGCCGTCCCTACCGGTAAACCGCGGCAATACCGAGGAAATCTTCGGCCTTGAGGGAGGCGCCTCCGACAAGGGCCCCGTTGACCTCGGGCACCGTCAGAAGCTCAGCCGCGTTGCCCGGCTTGACCGAGCCGCCATAGAGAATGCGGGTGCGCTGACCACCAGGACCAAAGCGTTCGCTTAGGCGCTTCCGGAGGAATGTGTGAACCTCGGCCACATCGGTTGGCGTCGGCGTAAGACCGCTTCCAATTGCCCACACAGGCTCGTAGGCGATCACCAGCTTTGCTGCAGTGGCGCCGTCGGGGAGCGAGGCCGCGAGCTGCCGGCCGACCACCTCGAGCGTCTTGCCAGCCTCACGCTCGGCGCGCTGCTCGCCAATGCAGACGATCGCGGTCAGACCCGCGCGCCATGCGGCCTGAACCTTCGCGCAGACCTGTGCATCGGTCTCGTGATGTTCGATACGCCGCTCCGAATGGCCCAGGATCACTGCGCTGGCGCCGGCATCAGCCAGCATCTCGGCGGAAATATCGCCCGTATGCGCGCCCCACGGCTCGGGGCGGCAATCCTGGCCGCCGATTGCGACGCCGGACCCCTCTGCCGCGGCGGAAAAGCTCGCAATCAACGTTGCGGGCGGACAAACCATCAAATCCGCTTTCCCGTTGAGCGCTCTGGCCCCGGCGATGATCTTGACGAGCTCACCGCGCGAGGCAACACGCCCGTTCATTTTCCAGTTGCCCGCGACCAGCGGAATGATGTTGGCCGCCATTGAAAATCCCCTTGCGGTGCGGTTATCAGACCGGGAGCGGTTATGCCAGCGCGGCGGGTGCCGCACTAATCCTCTTGCTGTTGCAAGGAGTTGGCTCGGTCCCTATGGTGCCTCCAACGCGCCTGGGCTAGACAGGCACCTTCTCAACGCGGTCAGTAGAGTTCAAGAAAAGCACGCATGCTTCGCGGTATCCATAAAGCCTCTTCAACCTGGATCGGCAAAGGCCTCATGGCCGTTGTCATGGGCTTCCTGGTCATCAGCTTCGCGATCTGGGGTATCGGGGACATTTTCCGAGGCTTCGGCCGCAACGCGGTGGCCGCCGTTGGAGGCACAGAAATCTCGATCGAGCAATTCCGCCAGTTTTACAACGAACGCCTACAGCAGCTGGGGCGCCAGATCGGCCGGCCGATCACCCCCGATGAAGCACGCGCTCGCGCGCTCGACCGGCAGCTCCTGGGACAATTGATTGCCGAGACGACCCTTGACGAGCAGGCCAAAAAACTCCGGCTTGGAATCAGCGACGAGGAGATCGCGCAGCGGATCAGGACTGATCCGTCCTTCCGCGGAGTTACTGGTCAGTTTGACCGGAACCGCTTCGAACAGCTCATTCGCCAGGCCGGCTTCACTGAAAGCCGCTTTGTCGAGGAGCAGCGTCGGGCAATGCTGCGCCGGCAAATCGCGCAGGGAGCCACCGGCGATTTGAAAGCGCCAACGGCGGCAATGACGGCGCTCAATCAATACCGGAATGAAAAGCGTCAAATCGAATACGTGGCCCTCGGCGCGGCGCAGGTGGGCAACGTGCCGACGCCGACGCCGGAAGAATTGGCCAAATTTTTCGAGGACCGGAAGACGCTTTTTCGCGCGCCGGAATACCGAAAAATCACCATCCTGCCGTTGACGCCCGCGGACCTTGCCAAACCCGATGCGGTCAGCGATGCCGATGCCAAGGCCCACTACGAGCTGCGTCAGGCCAGTTACGGGAGGCCTGAAAAGCGAGAGCTGCGACAGATTGCATTCGCGAACGAGCAGGAGGCCGCGGCTGCGCGCGAGCGCATCGAGAAAGGCACGAGTTTCGACGACATCGCGAAGGAACGCGGCATGCAGGCGTCGGATATCGAGCTCGGAATGGTCTCCAAGGCCGAGATCATCGATCCGGCGGTTGCCGACGCGGCCTTTGCGCTGAAGCCCGGCCAAACAAGCGCACCGGTGAAAGGGCGGTTTGCCACGGTGTTGTTGCAGGTCGGCAAGATCGAACCCGGCGAGGAAAAATCTTACGAGCAGCTGGTCGGGCAAATCAAAAACGAAATCGCCGAAAGCCGCATCAAGACCGAGATCGGAAACCTCCGTGACAAGATCGAGGACGAGCGGGCGGGCGGCTCCACCTTGGCGGAAGCCGCGAGAAAACTCGGTCTCAAGGCCACGACGATCGATGCGGTCGACAGATCCGGCCGCGGGCCTGACGGCAATCCGGTAGCGGGATTGCCGCAGACGCCGGATGTCGTCAGCGCTGCGTTCGCAAGCGACATGGGGGCCGATACGGAGGCGCTGCAGCTGCCGAACGGCGGTTATCTTTATTTCGATGTGACCGGCGTGACTCCGTCGCGCGATCGTTCGCTCGACGAGGTAAAGGACCAGGTTGCCGCGCGCTGGCGCGAGGACGAGATCGCAAAACGGTTGCAGGCCAAAGCCGACGACATTCTCGGCAAGCTCAAGGCAGGCGGTCAGTTTGCTCAGGTAGCGAGCGAATTCGGACTTAAGGTGGAAACGGCGAGCGATTTGCAACGCGGGAGATCGGCCGGTTTTGTGCCTGCAAAGGTGGTCGAAGCTGTGTTCCGTACACCTAAGGGTGCGACCGGCACCGCCGAAGGCGATAAAGATTCAGAGCGCTACGTGTTTCGCGTTACGGATGTCGTGGATCCCCCGCTGGATGCCAACTCATCGCAAGCCAAGGCACTCGCGGACACGCTGCGAAATGCCTTTAGCGAAGATGTCCTCACCCAATTCATCGTGCGCCTGGAAAACGATTTCGGCGTTTCGATCAACGACGCGGCATTGAATCAAGTTGTCGGCGGCGGCGGTCAGCAGTAGTTACCTCAATGCACATTGAGCCGTCGGAAACCGCGTTTGCCGATCGCTATGAACGCGGCGAGCCGCAGGTGGTGTGGACCACCCTCGTCGCGGACCTTGAGACGCCTGTCTCGGCTTTCCTCAAGCTCGGCGGCGGCAAAGCAATGAGCTTCCTGCTCGAGTCGGTTGAAGGCGGCGCCGTACGCGGGCGCTATTCGATCATCGGGCTTGAGCCGGACCTGATCTGGCGTGCAAACGGCGGCAAGGCTGAAATCAATCGATTGGCCCGCAAGAACAGTGCTGCGTTTTCGCCCTGCCCTGAACCGCCGTTGCAGGCCTTGCGCGTACTCTTATCGGAATGCCGGATCGTGCTCCCCGATAGTCTGCCGCCGATGGCTGCAGGCGTGTTCGGCTATCTCGGATACGAC
>JBKPLN010000523.1:0-5142 GCA_046731635.1 Pseudomonadota bacterium
GATGTGGTGCCGCAAATCAGAACGATTACCGGCAATGGGGCGCGGTTTTCGCTGGAGACCTCGGCCCTCCCTGAGATATTCCGCGAGGCGGTCGATTGCCTGATGCCCGGTGGGGTGTGTGTGCTGCTCGGAAGCGCGCGCAAGGGCACGGAAGTGTCGTTTGAAATGCCTGTCCTTCAGAACGGTCGCACCGTCCGCGGTGTGATTCAGGGCGATAGCGTGCCCAAAGAATTCATCCCGATTCTGGTGGATCACATCGTCGCGGGTCGTTTTCCGGTCGAGAAGATGATCACATTCTATCCGCTCTCCGACATCAACCGCGCCGCGGCGGAATCGGCTGCCGGCAAGACCATCAAGCCGGTCTTACGCATGCCGCACTAGGTGCACCAATATCCGTTCATTCCCGCGTAAGCGGGAATCCAGTACAGGCGTTCACCAAAGATGGGTCCCCGCTATCGCGGGGACGAACGGATAGGATGCACAAAGGCTAGGCAGCCTTTGCTTGTTCCGCAATCGACGCAAGCCTTCGCAATACGGCTGCGGTTCCTTCCAGGCGATCTTGTGGCCGCGGCCAGTCCTCGAAGAACACCAGCTGTTGGCCTTTGGCTGTCTTCGGATCGTTGCGCATGCGAACTGCCGGCCCCTGCTCGCGGATGAACGCGATCAGCCCATCCGGATTGACGAATACATTGTCGCGGAATGAAAGCACGAGTCCTTTGGGTCCCGCCTCGACCTTCTCGACATTCGCGCGACGGCACAAGGCTTTGATCGCCACCACCTGCAAAAGATGCTCGACCTCCTCCGGGAGCTTGCCGAAACGGTCAACCAGTTCAGCGGCAAATCCGTCGATGTCATGCTCGTCCTCGATCTCGGCGAGACGTCGATAGAGCGCGAGGCGCACCGACAGATCGGCGACATAGTCCTCCGGAATAAGCAGCGCGGTGCCGATGGTGATCTGCGGCGACCAACGATCGGCAACCGGCGCGGTAATGCCCGCCTTCAGACTCATCACTGCCTCTTCGAGCATTTGCTGGTACAGCTCGAAGCCGACTTCCTTGATGTGGCCGGACTGTTCCTCGCCGAGCAGGTTGCCGGCGCCACGGATGTCGAGATCGTGCGATGCGAGCTGGAAGCCAGCACCCAGGGTGTCAAGCGATTGCAGCACCTTGAGCCGTCGCTCGGCCTGCGGCGTGATCGGTTTTTCTGTTGGGAGGGTCAACAGTGCGTAGGCGCGCAGCTTGGCGCGCCCTACCCGGCCGCGAAGCTGATAGAGCTGTGCGAGGCCGAACCGGTCGGCGCAATGAACGATCAGCGTATTCGCGGTCGGTATGTCGAGGCCGGATTCGATAATGGTCGTAGATAAAAGAACGTCATATTTGCCGTCGTAAAAAGCGGACATGATGTCATCGAGCACCGTGCCCGGCATTTGCCCGTGCGCAACCGCGACGCGCACCTCCGGAATATTTTTGTCGAGGAAATCCTTGGCGCCGGCCAAATCCTCGATGCGTGGGGACACGTAAAAGGCTAGACCGCCACGATACTACTCGCGCAAGAGCGCCTCGCGCACCGTGATCGGATCGAATGGTGAGACAAAGGTGCGTACCGCCAACCGATCGACGGGCGGCGACGCAATGATCGATAGATCGCGCACGCCGGTAAGAGCGAGTTGCAGCGTACGCGGGATCGGCGTTGCGGTGAGCGTGAGCACGTGCACTTCCGAGCGCAGCGCCTTGAGCTTTTCCTTGTGGGCTACGCCAAAATGCTGCTCTTCGTCGACGACGAGCAAAGCCAGGTCTTTGAATTTGATGTTTTTGCCGAGCAGTGCGTGGGTGCCGATGACGATATCCACGCTGCCGTCAGCCAAGCCTGACTTAACCTTGTTCAGCTCTGGAGTAGGCACCAGCCTCGAGGCCTGAGCTATGTTTACTGGAAAGCCACGGAATCGGTCAGAAAAGGTCTTGAAGTGCTGGCGCGCGAGCAAAGTGGTCGGGACCACAATCGCGACCTGTTTGCCGCTGATCGCTGCAATGAATGCCGCGCGCAAGGCAACTTCGGTCTTGCCGAAGCCGACATCGCCGCAAATAAGCCGGTCCATCGGACGCCCGGAAGCCAGATCCTTGATCGTGGCGTCGATTGCCGCGAGCTGATCGTCGGTTTCCTCATATGGAAAGCCTGCGCAGAACTCGTCATAGGCGCCCGGACCGACGCTTAGACGCGGCGCCTCGCGCAGTTGCCGCTCAGCCGCGATCTTGATCAGTTCGCCGGCGATTTCGCGAATGCGGCTTTTCATGCGCGCTTTGCGCGCCTGCCAATTTCCCCCGCCTAGCCGGTCGAGATCGACCGCCGTTTCCTCCGAGCCGTATCGCGACAGCAGATCGACGTTTTCGACCGGCAGATAAAGCTTGGCACCCTCGGCGTAGTGAATTTCCAGGCAATCGTGCGGCGCTCCCGCGGCCTCGATCGGCTGCAATCCCTGGAAACGTCCGATGCCGTGGTCGACGTGCACGACCAGATCCCCGGGTGCGAGACTGGTCGCCTCGGCAATGAAATTCTCTGCCCTGCGAGCCGCGCGGCGTGGGCGAACCAGCCGGTCGCCCAGGATATCCTGCTCGCTGATGATCGCGGTGTCTTCGGTATCGAAACCGGATTCGATGCCGATTACCGCGAGGGCAACCGTGGACTTGGGCAGGGTCAGCGCCTGCGGCCAGCTGCCGACCGAGGTGAGATTATGCAGCTTGTGGTCCGCGAGCACATGACTCATGCGATCGCGCGCGCCATCGCTCCACAACGCAACAGCTACGCGCTTGCCTGTTGCTTGCAAGGCGAGAACGTGAGCGCCTACCGCCTCGAAGACGTTGGCCCCCGGCTCGGCCCGCTCGGCAGCGAAATTGCGCCCGGTCCGCGCTCCGATATTGACGGCACTCACGTCGGGCACGGCGAACGGCGTTAGCCGGGCAAGCGCCGACCCTTCGAGCCGCTCTATCCATTCGCTCTCGCCGAAATACAGCCGGTCAGGGGGCAGCGGCTTGTAGATGGGGCCTGTGGCCTCCTTCAGCGCATCGCGGCGGGCGTCATAGTAGTCGGCAATCTGCGCGAACCGCTCATGCGCGGCATCTTCGGCGAGATGTTCCAGGGCCAACGCAGTGCCTGGAAGGTAGTCGAAGATCGTGTCCAGTCGGTCATGGAACAGTGGCAGCCAATGCTCCATGCCGGGATAGCGGCGCCCCTCGCTCACCGATTCGTAAAGCAGATCGTCGGGACCGGAGGCGCCGAACTGCGCGACATATCCGGTGCGGAAGCGGCGAATGGTTTCGGTAACGAGCTGGAATTCCGCGACCGGCACAAGATCGAGCCCGCGCAGCTGCTCTTCGCTTCGCTGGGTCTCCGCATCGAAGGCGCGGATAGTTTCGATTGCATCTCCGAAGAAATCGAGTCGAGCCGGCATATCCATGCCGGGCGGATAAAGATCGAGAATGCCTCCCCGTACTGCGTAGTCGCCCGGCTCCCGCACGGTGGACGCTCGAATGAAACCGTTAAGCTCCAGCCAGTCGATGACTCCCTGCATGCCGATGACATTGCCGGGCGCAACCGACAAGGCGTGGGTTGCAACAAACTCGAGCGTGGGTACGCGCTGCAGCGCGGCATTGACGGTGGTCAGCAGAACCGACGGTTTATCGCGCCCTTTCACGCGGGTAAGCCGCGACAACACAGTCATCCGCTGCGCCACCACCGCGGCGTTGGGAGATACCCGGTCGTACGGCAGGCAATCCCAGGCCGGAAATTCCATCACCTGGATGTCGGGACCAAAAAATGCCAGCGCGCGCGACAGCGCACCCATCCGCTGGCCGTCGCGACAAACCACCGCAAGCGATACTGGCGGCGCGTTCTTGCTGGCGGCGACCGCGCGCGCAAGATCAGCCAGCACCAATCCTTCAGCGCCGTCCGCTACCTGCGCCAAAGTCAGCGGCTTGCCGCGCTTGAGCAACTCGGCGGGTGATTGTCCGGTCTTGCTCACACGGCATCCTTGTTGTGAAAACTTCGCAGCCGATGGAACAATGCGGTGTCGAAATCCACCGGCACCGGCTCCATTCCGGTCACCCAGGCGAAAATCTGCTGATCCGGCAAGACGAGCCAGCGCTCGACCTCGCTGAGTTCACTATCAGTCAATGAGGCCAATTGCGTGTCGGCAAAACGGCCGAGAACCAAATCCATTTCCCGGATGCCGCGGTGCCGGCATCGAAACAGGAGACGGCGCCGTCGGGCATCGAGTCCATCGCTCGATAAGTTCGTTCCGGTATTCAACCCTGTCTCCAACGCCAAAAACCCGGACGGGGCCGGGCTGGAATTTATATAGAGGGCGGACCCTGATTTGTCATGGCCAGACGGTGCCAAGGCCTCCTAACCGGGATTGCCGGAACACACCCCGCGAAGACGATGCTGCACGTTTCCTGAATTGGAGAGCGCTGTTGCAGCTGGTGTCGCTGCGTATCGCTGAGTCAATAATTTCAGGACTTTTCCAACGCCGTCAGTGCATCCAATGTCGGCTTGTATCACCGCGTCTTGGGGAATTTGGGTCCAAAATTGGGTCCAACTTCCGCGCGACATGAACGCGACATGGAGCGGACCTGTGAGCGTCCTTACGCCATGTCTGCTTTACCCCCAATAGCAGACATGTGCAGCGCACCATCTCATGTCTGCTTTGGGCCAATAGCGGACATTCGAAACGATTACTCGATCAGCTCGTCGGCGATCTGCTGGAGCTGCACCGGTACGTCGAGGCCCAACGCCTTTGCGGTCTTGAGATGGATGACAAGCTGATACTTAGTCGGCGCTTGAACGGGCATGTCGGCTGGCTTCTCACCCTTGAGGATGCGGTCGACGTAGCCGGCTGCACGTCGGTACTGGTCGATGTAATCAGGCCCGTAGGAGATCAGGCCACCGGCGGCGGCGAAGACACGATCGAAGTAGACTGCGGGCAGTTTGTGCCGGGCCGCCAGAGTGACGATCAGATCGCGATGACGCTGCGCCAACGGGCTCGCCGTCACGATTAGACCGCCGTTCGGAGCGCGCGCGAAGGCCGCGACGGCGCGCTCGATCTCGGGCGCGTCGCGCATGTTGACCAGAGTTACCTCCAACCTGAGC
>JBKPLN010000524.1:0-5189 GCA_046731635.1 Pseudomonadota bacterium
GTGCAGCGCTGCCTCGCTGGTTGCAGCCTGCAAAGTGTCAAACGTTTTTACTTTGCCGTTTTCCTTAAGCCAGCTTGCACGGTGGCCGGTCACGCCACCGAAAACTTCGCACCAAATGCCGTACATGTTGTCGCCCTTTCCTAGCTAAAACCTAGCTAACGATTTGCCCGCCTTTGGCGGGTGCACCAAACGCCCGATGCAGCAAGTATTTTATGGAGGAAGTGCCTGCGGCCCAAGGACAACTCTTGTCTTTATGCAAGCCACTGCAAGCCGCCGCAAACCACTGCAAAACTATTTTCTGTAATGTCCGCTTTCGGGGTGCGACCAGACATCACGCAGGCATTCAGGTGGCGATCAATTGATGCAGGTCAAAAACACAGATACCGTGAAGGCGGATGCTGATGCTCAATTCGAAGTTGGCAAATGCTTTCGGTTGGGGAGATCGCGTCATGGTGGGTCAAAGAATAGTCGAACCTTTGAACGAAAACGCGGAATTAGGAAATGTAAAGTCCGGAAAACTTCGACGGCGCGCCAGGGCACTCAAAGTTGGCAAGATAATCAAAAGATGCAAAGCGGAGACAAAAGCACTCAAGAAGCTCGACGATGAGCAAAAAGAATACCTGGAGAGAATGCGAAAACGTTCTTTCGATCAATGATCCCATAGTATCTCCGCGAGTATTTCCGCGATCGAGGGCGACGAAATTCCAGGTAGTTGTGAAGGCCGACTAAGGGAGCGCCACATCGGACCAAGGGGGTGATCAATGCAGCGGACTATCTCTCGCCGCGACTTCGGCAAACGGCTCGCAGGCGGTACGGCACTCCTTGCGCTGCAACCGGCATGGACCTACCCAGCCGCAGCACAGTCGCTGCGCAATGACCTGAAGGATCTCAGCGGAGAGTTATCTTTCGATGACGCCGTCCTGCAAACCGCGGCCGACGACTTTGGACGCGTCGTGCACAAAAAGCCGATCGCCGTGCTCCGGCCAGGCGATGCGCAGGACATCGCCAAGCTGGTGCAGTTAGCAAACCGCCAGGGACTCAAGGTCGCGATGCGCGGCCAGGCACATTCGTTTCTCGGCCAGACCCAGGTCGCGGGCGGGGTGGTCGTCGACTCCAGCAGCCTGAATGCCGTCCGCATCGTCAAATCCGGCGCGGGCGGGACCGCGGAGATAGGGTCCGGCTCCAAGTGGCACCCTGTCCTCATGGCGGCGAACGCCGAGAAACTCACCGTGCCGGTGATTGCCGATACATTCCTGTCGGTCGGCGGAACGATCAGCACCGGCGGCTTCGGCGTAACCACGTACAACCTTGGGCTTCAGGTCGACCACGTGCAGGAGCTTGAGGTCGTGACCGGCGACGGCCAGATTGTAACCTGCTCCGACGCGCGCAACAGCGATCTGTTCAACGCGATGCTTGGGGGCCTGGGTCAATGCGGCATCATCACGAAAGTCGTGATGCGGCTGATGGCTGCGCTCACGCATGTGTTGTTCATAAAAATGGACTACGACGACTTTCAAAGCGCGTCCGCCGATCTCGCGCTGCTCGCGAAGGATGGGCGCTTTCATCACCTCGACGGTCGTGGCGCAGCCCGGCCGACCGGTGGCGTCGGATACTACGTCGAAGGGGGCGCCTTCTATGACGCACCAAACGATCCCGACGAGGCGAAGCTGACCGCGGGGCTCAAGTTCGCGAAAAAGACCGCCACCGCGATGACCTACGAACAATATTTCCGTCGCGAGGAAGTTTGCACGGCGTGCACAACGCCGCTCCAGAAGCCATTCGTTTATCTCTGCCTTCCGGCGTCGCGATACATCGAGTACACGTCGGGAATCCTGTCATCGCCCACCGAATCCGCGTTTCTCGTCCCGCGCATGTCGGCGTGGCGCCGTGCTACCATCAAGCGTCCGCTCACCCGTATGCCCGATGAAGAGATCATTTACCGCTTCCAGCTCTCACGCAGCCTGCCGGCCGGCACTGACACCGCCTCCATGATCACGCTCAATCGCACGCTGTATGAACGGGCGCGCGACATGGGCGGCTACCGAATGACGTCGAGCGCGGTCGAGATGTCGCAGGACGATTGGAAGCGCCACTACGGACCTGCCTGGCAGATGGTCGAGGCGGCGAAGACGAAGTTTGACCCGAAGAATGTGCTGACGCCGGGTCACGGGATGTTTCCCGGTTAAAAAGTGCCGAAACAGATTAGTGCACTACAAATGTCTGCTTTCTGGAGTAAAGCAGACATGACCTATGTCGCCTCTTGACCCAAAGCAGCAGTTACGATGTTCACTGCGACGCTACCTTGGTCTTCTTTTCCTTCTTGTCGGTCGCAGGGCCCTTGGCCTTCTTCTTGTCGGTCACGGCTAACTTCGTCGGCTTCTTTGCCTTGCTGGCGCGCTGCACGTAATGCGTCGGGGGCTCGACCTTGCGCGCCATGAAGCGGTTAACGCGCTCGGTCCATAGCGCGATGAACTGGCCGATGGTCAGCGCCGCGAGTCCGCCCTTGATTTTCTTTTTAACGTCCGACGGCACGTTGCCCCAGATGGCCTTGCGCGCCCATGCCTCGCCCTTCTCCTGACCCTCGCTGGTCAGATACATGTTCTTCCATGCTACCTGGTGCGGCGCGGCGTAATGAAACGCACAGCCCTGATAGCCTTGCTGGTGGATGCAATAGATTTCGGCCGCCGTGGCCCTACGACCGACGTCCTTCTCGAACTGCGCGGCCTCAGTCGCAAACTTTCTGGCTGCCGCGATCGAGCAGTCGCGGACGTCGTAGATGTCGCCTTTCCAGTATTTGGCAAATTCCCAGTCGGAAAGCTGGAACAGGCACTTGTATCTGCCGGTCCTGGCTTTCGGATTGTAGCCAGACTCGATCTTGGCAAATGCCTTCATCATCCGCACGTCGACATCGAACAGCTTTGCTGCCTGCTCGATCTCGGCCCGTATGTTGTTGTTGTTTGGGGCGCGCGCAGCGCTGATCTCGTCTGGCAACGGCACCGGCGTCCAATGCGTCGGCGAGTTGGCGTACATGATGTAGCCCTTCGACGCCGGCCGATCGGACTCATCCAGAAATCGTGCATCAGGGTCGAGTGCCGCCAGTTGCATGCTCCGCTTTGGCGCGATCCTGGTCTCCACCTTGGGCAGCCAACGCTCGACAAAAGGCTCCGCCACGACAGGAGCCGAGAGTTGCATGCCCGGCTCTGACTCGGCCTTGGTTTCCGCCGTGGGCGGCGAACGCTCAACAGAAGTAACAGGAGCATCGGACACAACGGTGCCGGCGCTCTTCCATTCGCCAATGCCGATTTCCAGCGCAAGAGCGGCCATGCCAATAAGAACAATTGGCACAAAGCTATATTTGGCGATCCGTTCCCTCAGCAAGCTGCCAGCCCCGTCCCCAGGTCGCTTGATTCCAAAGTCTCCCGATTCCTCTTTTCACACGCAAGAAGAACAAGAAAAAAACGCCCCGAATCAAGGTCTTGTGTGTCTGCCATGGCACATCGCTAGTGTCAAAGCGGGCATCAGCCGACTTAAGAAGAAGCTCGGAGCTATGAAGCCCTTTTTGGCGGGGGCAGCGATAGCGCGTCCTCGAATACAGTTCTGATCAGGGAGTGTTCCGATAGGTATTTGTGATATTGCGCCACGACCGCCTTGGCTTCCTTCAGCGTCGCAAGCCTCCATTGAATTTCCAGATTTTCGCTTCCCGCGATGCTTTCCACGATTCTGCGTTCTTCCACGAGCAACTTGAATTCGGTTGGTTGATCAGGCCCTGTGGCATTGCCGTTGAGACGGGTTGCGAAATCGATGCGCCCGGTAGGGACCCAATCCCGCTTTACCACGGCTTGGTATGCCGTTTGTCTTTCGTCTTTCCATTTTTTCAAGGTTTCTACTTTGGGCAAATACGTCAGCACGTGAGCCATCTTTTTCTCCTTTTCGAAAGCGCAGGCAAAAGGGCGCGCAGCCCTTAACGCATCTCCGTGATCAGATCATTTAATCCCGCCGCCGACCCACACGGCGGTAGCGACCCGCCAATTTGGAAAAAGCAATTAACGTTTAAGGTTACTGAGCTAGCTTTGCCCCGAGAATTATTGCCAATATCCGCTTGTGGCCCCTAGCGGACATTCCAATCGCTGCGTCCGATGCCTGCTGTCGGGAGGAAAACGGGCATCATTTTTTGCGGCGCGAATGTCCGCTTTTGACCCAAAGCGGACATGAGGCGGGGCCTTTCCCCGTGCAGGTTTAAACCGCTACGATATCTGTCCGAAGCCTCGGGGCGGCAATGAAGCGACGCGAGTTCATCACGCTGGTTGGCGGAGCGGCGGCAACTTGGCCATTCGCGGGGCTTGCACAGCAGCCGGCGATGCCAGTGGTCGGGTTTATCAACGCTGCTTCGCCCGAGCCTTACGCGCGCATGCTGTCCGCCTTCCTCAAAGGGCTCGGCGAAACGGGCTATGTCGAGAACCAGAACGTCAAAATCGAATATCGATGGGCGCAGGGTGAAATTGATCGATTGCCTGCATTAGTGACCGACTTGGTTCGTCGCGAAGTGGCGGTGATTGCAGCGACCGGCACGCCGGCGGCACTTGCGGCAAAAGCGGCGACAACGACGATTCCTATCGTGATCGAAATGGGCAACGACCCTGTTCAGCTCGGTCTCGTCGCCAGCCTTGGCCGGCCCGGGGGCAATGTCACGGGCGTAGCGCAATTGGCCACCGAGGTCGCGCCGAAGCGGCTGGAGTTGCTACACGAGATGATTCCCAAAGCTAGGACCGTCGCTCTCTTTGTTGATCCGACCGATTCAGTTGTCTTCGAAAATACGACACGCGGAGTGCAGGCGGCCGCCCGAAGTCTCGGGCTTGAGCTCCATGTTTTGAGTGTCAGCACCGACCGTGACCTCGATGCAGTTTTCGCAAACCTGGTCCAATTGCGAGCAGGCGGGCTGGTGATTAGCGGAGGGCAGTTCTTCAATAGTAGAAGCAAGCAGCTCGCCGCGGCGGCGCTCCAACATGCAGTGCCAGCGATCTTCCCTATGTTGATTTCGCTGCTGCGCTGAGCTACGGAACGAGCATTACCGATGCCTATCGCCTTGCCGGCATCTACACCGGTCGGGTCCAGCAGGCAACCAAGGTCGAGTTGATCATCAACCTCAAGACTGCCAAGGCGCTCGGCATAACAGTGCCGATGTCATTGAT
>JBKPLN010000525.1:0-4342 GCA_046731635.1 Pseudomonadota bacterium
GCAGGGAGGTGCGTTGTGGGGTGACGTCGATCATGAGACGCAAGCGCACGGCCTGGCCACGACTGGCGGAATCGTTAGCCACACCGGCGTGGCCGGCCTCACGCTCGGCGGTGGCATCGGCTGGCTGATGCGCAAGCACGGTCTCACGGTCGACAACCTCCTCACCGTCGACGTCGTGACGGCCGACGGCGAGCTGCTGCGCGCGTCCGAGGACGAGCACCCCGACCTGTTCTGGGCTTTGCGAGGGGGCGGCGGCAACTTCGGCGTGGTCACCTCGTTCGAGTTCCGCCTCCACTCCGTGGGGCCCACCGTTCTGGCCGGGCCCATCCTCTGGGACGCGAGCGACGCCAGGGAAGTCCTCCGCTTCTACCGCGACTTCATCCGCGACGCTCCCGACGAGCTCGGCACGGTCGTGAGGTTCGGCGCCGCGCCGCCGCTAGCGGTCATCGCCGAGGATCTGCACTGGCGCCCGGTGGTGATGATCGGTATCTGCTACGCCGGGCCGATCGAGGACGGTGAGCAGATGCTCCGCCCGCTCCGTGCATCCCGGACTCCCCTCCTCGACCTGGTCGGGCCCACGCCGTACGTGGGATTCCAGAGCGCGCTCGACTCGACCGTCGTCCACGGTTGGAACTACTACTGGAAGTCCACACACCTCCCCGAGCTCCGCGACGAGCTCATCGACGTGATCGTCGAGCACGCATTCTCCTGCTCGTCGCCGCGGGCGTACGTAGCGATGTTCCATCTGAAGGGGGCGGTGAGCCGAGTGTCCGAGGACAGGACCGCGTTCGGAAACCGGCAGGCGTCGCACGCGATCACCCTCGATAGTGTGTGGCGGCCCGGCGAGGGCTTCGGCGACCGGGACACTGCTTGGACGAGGAGGTTCTTTGCCGCTCTCGGCCAATTCCGCGAAGGCGTCTACGTCAATTTCCTCGGCGGCGACGAAGACCCCGACCGGGTCCGCGAGGCGTACGGTATTCGCATCTACGACCGGCTGGTGGACGTGAAGACCACGTACGATCCCCACAACGTCTTCCACCACAACCAGAACATCCGCCCGGGGTTGAGTCAGATCGAGGCACCGGCGGATTTGGCCGTGGCGGGAGCCGCTGGAACTGCGCCTGCCAGATCCTCGTCCGCACGGGCAAAGCGGCACAGCCAGTAACTTGCGGCGATCGCCGCAATAGCGACGGCGGCTCCGCCCACCAGATCGATGAAGTAGTGCGCGCCATCGATCGGCGTTGCTAGGATGAGTGAGACATTGAGCGCGGCTGCAGGGCCGCGCACGAAAGGCACCGACCGGAACGCCCAGATGAACATAAGTGCGCCAGTGGTATGGAAGCTCGGAAACGTGATCAGGCCTTCGAGATTGTCAAGCTTGATGGATTGAAGAGTGCCTGCGCGCAGGGCTTCGAGCGTTGGCAAATGGGTGTACACCGTGGATGCGATGTTCGCATAAACCTGCGGCGACAGGTCAAGATAGACGAATGCGGCCACCGCCGGCGTAAAAACCGAAATAGCCGAGGTTGCGATCAGCGCCAGACCGAACGCAATCATCCAGCGTCGCAGGCGCGGCAACTGGCCGGCGACCATCAGCACCATCGGCACCAGCGCGAACTGCGGCAGCAAGGATTGATAGGAGTAGCCGGCAAGCTCGGCCAGCAATGGCCGGCTGTTGACGAAATCGAGATAAGCGCGCCGATCCAAGCGCAGCGCGCGATCGATCGCATAAAGCTCAGCGTCGCGATAGGGGAAGTTCGTCGCCATCGCGGCGTAGGTCAGCAGAATGCCAAACAGCAGGATGAGCAGCATCTGCGCTGCCGCCTCGGTGACCGCGCAGAGATGCGGGTCAGGTCGCCGATAACGGTAGAAAACGCTCATGCCAAAAAGGCCGGTGATGGCCAACGGCAGCCACGGACTGCTGAAGTCGACCGTGAGCCTCGCCAGCGCGAAACTCACGATTGTCATCAGCGCCATCGTGCCGACCAGGCACCAGACCAGCGTCGCGCGTGTGGGAGACATCGATACCCCGCCCCGACTCCAACGCAGGTGGTTATGGGGCGGATGTGCTTAAAATTCTTTTTCGCAAATGCGTTGTCCCTCGGTAGTAAACCTTTGATCTAACTTTTCCCTAAACGCGGCTTTCGGTTACGGAAACCGGGACTTAAACGGTTTGCCATTCGTTAAAGTCGGTCGTCGGGGCTCGTGCGAATATCTCGCCATTGCGCCAAACTAACGCAGCCTACGTACCGGATCGTGGGACCGTATCTGGAAGGGCAATCTTGCCAAAATCCGTTGGACCTCCGACAATCTTCGCTCGCGGCGAGAAGCTTGCGATTTCGCGCGCAAGCCCGGCGAACACTGGGAGGAAGATCATGCGCTTCTTGAGATCCGCGCTGGCCGGCGCGTGTGCTTTCGGTCTTTTCGGCGTCAGCGCTGCCATCGCTGCCGAGCCCATCAAAATCCGCATGTCATGGGTGGCGCCCGTTTCCAATTGGGCGTCAATCGTTCTGGAGAAGAAGGACCTGGCCAAGCATATGGGCAAGTCCTATACGGTCGAAGCGGTCCGCTATCAAGGCACGCCGCAAATGATCACGGCGATTGCCAACAATGAGCTTGAAGTATCGAACCTCGCCTATTCGTCATTGGCGATCGCGATCGAGAACGCCGGCCTCGACGATATTCGCGTCATCGCCGATGAATTCCAGGATGGCGTGCCCGGCTACTACACGCAGGAATATTTCGTCCGCAAGGACAGCGGCATCAACAAGGTCGAGGATCTCAAGGGCAAGGTGATCGGCACGAATGCTGGCGGCAGCGCGGTCGATATCGCAATGCGCACGATGCTGAGAAAGCATGGCCTTGAGGAAAAACGCGATTACACGATGGTCGAAAGTCCGCTTCCGGCGATGCCCGCCGTGCTGCTCGAGAAGAAAGCGGATCTCGTCCCCGCGGTGCTGCCATTTGCCTTCAATCCCAAGCTCCGCGAAGAAGGGAAAGTGTTGTTCAAGCAGAGCGAAGCGCTGGGCGTGACTCAGATGATCGTCTGGACCGCGCGCAAGTCTTTCATCGACAAAAATCGTGCCGCCATGGTCGACTTCATGGAAGACATGCTGCGCATCACGCGCTGGTACCTCGACCCGAAAAACCATGACGAGGTGGCTCAAATCGCCTCGAAGATCACGAAGGCGCCGCCAGAGCGGTTCGACTGGCTGTTTACCAACAAGGATACCTATCGCGACCCGAACCTGCTTCCGAACCTTGAAGCGCTCCAGCGCAATGTCGACGTTACGCGCGAGCTCGGCTTTGTCAAAAACAAGATCGATGTCAAAAAGTACTCGGACCTGAGCCTGGTACAGGAAGCGGCACAGCGCCTGAAATAGGGTTTGTGAAGCTCGCTTGCATGAGCCCCGGGCTGTCGCCCGGGGCTCATGCTTGCAGTCAGCTAGATCAGCCTGAGCGGAATCGCTCCGATAAAGTCTCGTTTGCCGACATCCACGCCGAAATTTCGCACAACCGCGTAGGCGGCGGTGACGTGGAAGTAGAAGTTCGGCAGCACGAAGTGATTAAGATAGTCGCAGCCCTTCATCTGGCCCTTGTTCGGTCCGAGCGGAAAAGTGATCTCACGTTCGGATGAAGCATCTATGGCCTTGCCGTCGAGCGTCCTGAGAAAGCCGATGGTCCTGGCGATCCGCTCCTTGAATTGCTCAAGGGTCGTCTCGGTGTCGTCGAACTTCGGCGGCTCAACGCCGGCCAGGCGCGCCGAGCCATTCTTGGCCTGGTCGCATGCGACTTGAATCTGGCGGCCGAGCGCGAACATATCGGGAGCCAGCCGCCAGCCCAGCAGAACCGAGGGATCGACCTTCTTCGCCGACGCGTAAGCCGCCGCCTTGTCGAGCACGCCCGAGAGCGCATTAAGGGCAATCTCGAAAGCCGGCAACGAAGCCTGGGACATCGTGTACATGTGAATTCCTTTGGAAGCACGATGCACGCGCGCATTGAGGCTGATGCATCGCGGATGGAGCAACCGCAACCGGGCGCGGTTATAACTCAGCCCATTGCCGGAGCAAATTGTGATAGACCGACGTCAGTTCGATCAGCGACACGTGATCCGGGTGGTCTCGCTGCAACTTGATAATCGCCATGTCCATGTCAAAGAGCAATGAGCGCCTGCTTTCGTCCCGAATCATGCTCTGGGTCCAGAAAAACGAGGCAATGCGCGAGCCGCGCGTGATTGGCGTGACATAATGCAATGAGGTCGCCGGGTAGACGATCATGTCGCCGGCTGGCAGCTTTACGTTGTGGGTGCCGTAGGTGTCTTCCACCATAAGCTCACCGCCGT
>JBKPLN010000526.1:0-2102 GCA_046731635.1 Pseudomonadota bacterium
GCGTCGCACGGTGCGTCAGTGGACGCAATCGACTTTTCCGAAGCGATGGTTAGGGAAGCCAAGGCTCGCTTCAAGGATGTAAATTTTATGGAAGCAGATGCGGAGGCTCTCCCGTATGACGATCTCAGCTTTGACGCGGTAGCTTGCTGCTTCGGATTGTTGCACCTGCCCAATCCAGCGCAGGGTGTGCGCGAAGCTTATCGCGTGCTGAAGCCTGGTGGGCACTATTCCGTCACCCTTTGGTGTGGACCAGAACGCGGTGGCGAACTGTTCAAAGTAGTCCTGCAAACCGTTTCCTCAATCGGAGATATGAACGTCGATCTGCCAAAGGCGCCACCAATGTTTGAATTGTCGGAACCTGGGAAAATCGAAGCATTGATGGGTGATGCTGGCTTCGCTGACATCCAACGCAAACCAATAGCTTCGGCATGGCGGACTCGTCGTGCGGAGGACGTTGTGGAATGGATAAAGTACGCAAGCGTTCGAATGTCCCTAATTATCCAGTTTCAAAAACCGGAAGCGCGCGAGCGGATTATGGAAGGACTGGTCAAAGCGTTCCGACCGTACGAAAGGGGTGAGGAGCTTAAGGTACCCTGCCAGTCCATTATGGTGACCGGCGTGAAGCCTCATTGAATCTCTAACAGCCCAAAGTCCGCTATTGGCCCAAAGCGGACATCCCTGTTTGCAACGCACATGTCTGCTTTCGTGAGTAAAGCGGACATCGCGAAGAAAGGGCGCGACCTAGCGCTTGGGTAGCGGATGCGCCGCTTCCAGGGTCTGAATATCTTGCGGTGTTAGTGTCAGTGAGAGCGCAACCGCGTTCTCCTTCACATATGCAACATATCGCCGATTGACGTGCGAGCGAGTCTGCGCGGCAGAGTGGTCATTTGCGCCTTTACAAAACTTTACAGGCGCGAGAAGCCCCCGAAACGCCCGTCTCCCAGATTGGCGGCGTGGCCTAGCCGCCACGCGACCCTCAAAGGAGATTTCCATGAGCGATCGAACATCAGCCTCCCCAACGACTACGTCCGCAGCGGCGCGGTCGGGTAGACTCGCGAAAATCACGGTTGCCCTTGCACTTGGTCTCGGCCTCGCGGCCATCGGCGCTTTCGCCACCACCTCGTTCAGTCAGGGCTTCGGACCACCTTTCGGCCATGGCTATTGGCACGGGCCCGGCAATTGGCATGGTGGGCCGTTCGGCGGCGGGTTCGATCTGGCCCGCGCCGAGGAGCGGGCCGATCGGATGATCCGACATATTTCGGTCGAGGTTGACGCCACCGCCGAGCAACAGGAAAAGCTGCGCGGCATCGTCAAGAACGCGGTCAAGGACATGTTGCCGATGCGCGAAAAGATCTTCGCCGCGCGGCAGCAGGCGCGCGAGCTCGTGTTCGGTCAGAGCGTCGATCGTGCGGCGATCGAGAAGCTGCGCAGCGAGCAGATCGGCACCGTCGACGCGCTGAGCAAGCGGTTCACACAGGCCCTTGCTGACGCAATCGAGGTGCTCACGCCCGAGCAGCGCCGCAAGCTTGAAGGCTTGTTGCCGCCGGTAGGCGGTTGGCGCGGCTGGTGGCGCGGCTAATATGGCGCCGTGACCGATCGCATTCTCCTCATCGAGGACGACGCCCGGCTCGCCGAGATGGTCAAGAATTATCTTGGCGGGTCCGGCTTTTCCATCACGATCGCGCCGACCGGCCGGGCCGGTCTCGGGCTGTACGGCCGGCAGGAATTTGACGCGCTTATCCTCGATCTAATGCTGCCCGATATGGATGGACTCGAAGTCTGCCGCAAAATCCGCGCCGGGGCGCAAACGACGCCGATCCTGATGCTGACGGCGCGGGGGGACGCCATGGATCGGGTGGTCGGACTTGAAATCGGCGCCGACGATTATCTGCCAAAGCCGTTCGAGCCGCGCGAGCTGTTGGCGCGCTTGCGCGCCATTTTGCGGCGTTCCAAACGCGGTGAAGAGAATTCTGAACTGATGCGCTTTGGGCGGTTGGAGATCGATGTGGGCGCGCGACAGGTGCGGCGCGACAGCGAGGCATGCACGATAACCGGCTACCAGTTCGACCTCTTGTTGGTGCTCGCCCGCCATGCGGGGCGCG
>JBKPLN010000527.1:0-6356 GCA_046731635.1 Pseudomonadota bacterium
GTCCAACTTCACGAGCGTGGGGGACGACGGTCTCGTGCGCGGCATGCCCACGGCCGGTCTGGAGTATCGCTATCCTTTCATCAGCGTGCAATCCTGGGGTTCGCAGACCCTGCAGCCGATCGCGCAAGTGCTCCTGCGGCCGAACGAGACCCAGATCGGAAAGTGGCAGAACGAGGATGCGCAGAGCCTAGTCTTCGACGACAGCAACTTGTTCCGGGTCGACAAATTCTCGGGCTGGGATCGCGCCGAAGGCGGTGGGCGCGCAAACTATGGTGTTCAATACACTGCCCAGTTCAACCAGGCCGGTTCCTTCAACGCTCTGTTCGGCCAATCCTACAGTCTGTTTGGCGAGAATTCCTTTGCCGTCGCGAGCCCGACCAATACCGGACTTGACAGCGGCCTGGACACCACCAGCTCCGACTATGTGGCGCGGTTGTCGTATCAGCCAAACAGCATCTACCTCTTCACTTCGCGGTTCCGTTTGGACCACGAAAACTTCACCCCACGGCGGATTGAGCTCGAGGCGCGGGCGAATTTCGACCGATGGAGTGGCAGCATTCTCTATGGTGATTACGCCGCGCAGCCTCTGATCGGCATTCTCGATCGTCAACAGGGCATTCTAGGAACCGGGCAGGTCAAGCTCGATGCAAATTGGGTCATGCTCGGTGGCGCCCGCTATGACATCAATGCCGGAAAGTTTGACCAGACTCGCGTGGGTCTCGGCTATGTCGACGATTGCCTTATATTGGGTCTGAATTATCTGACAAACTATACGTATAGCGGAAATGTGCAGGCGAACCATACAGTCATGCTGCAGCTGAGTTTGCGAACGCTGGGCGGCACCTCTGTGAGCCAGGGCGTTGGCCACAGCACGCAATATTAGACCGCTACGGCACAGGCTATGAACATGCTGGAATCCAAAATGCAGCCAATGAACGTCAGGCACTCGGCATATGGCCGGTGGCTCATCGGCGCCGTTGTCGGCCTGACTCTCGCCATACCGGGGACTGCGCCGGCGCAAGTGGTCGTCATCGCGAACGGTTCTCCCATCACCGAATACGACATCCAGCAGCGCAGCAAGCTCGATACGATCTCGCATAAAAACTCGAGCCGCCAGCAAGTCATCAATGACCTTATCGACGATCGGCTCAAGATCGCGCGCGCCAAGGTCTATGGACTGGAGGTCAGCGATTCCGAGGTCAACAATGCTTACGACGGAATGGCGACCAGGCAACATATTACGCCGGCCCAATTCAGTCAGGTGCTGGAACGAGCCGGCATTTCTCCGAACACGGTCAAGGCACGAATCCGTGCAGAGCTGACCTGGCAGCAGCTGGTCCGCGGCAAATACGCCTCTTCTCTTCAGGTCGGCGAGAGTGACGTCACCAAGGCGCTGAAGGAACGCAATGAAGGCGACGCTCCCGCGGTAGGCTACATCTACACGCTGTATCCGATCGTGATGGTTGTTGCGCGTGGGTCGAGCGAGGCTGCGATTTCGGCAAAGCGCAGCGAGGCAGAAAGCCTGCGCGGCCGGTTCGTCTCCTGCAATGAAGGCCTGTCCATGGCACGCGGATTGCGCGATGTCGCGGTGCGCGATCCGATCACCAGAAATTCAGCCGACCTCACTCCGCAATTGCGGGATTTGCTCGGCAACGTTCAGGTCGGACGCCTTACTGCGCCTGAAGTGACCGCGCAGGGCCTGCAGATGTTCGCCGTCTGCAACAGGAAAGAAAGCACGACAGAATCGCCTCTCAAGCGCGAGATGCGCGAGCAGATATTTGTCAAGCGCTTCGAATCCGAATCGAAAAAATATCTGGACGAAATACGCAAGGCGGCGATGATCGAATACAAGACCGTAAAATGAACGAACCCGCCGCCCTGCCATTGGCTCTTACGCTTGGCGAGCCGGCTGGCATTGGCCCGGACCTGACCATTCAAGTGTGGCACCGGCGCGCCGAGCTCAGGTTGCCGACCTTTTATCTGATCGCCGATCCGGAATTCATTGCGCGGCGCGCCCGTCTGCTCGACCTGGATATTCCCGTGAGCGTGGTGACGTCGGCGCAAGCCGGAGAGACGTTCGCGCATGCGCTGCCTGTTGTGCCGGTCGATATTCTAGCAAGTGCCGCGCCTGGCAAGCCTGACGCATCGAGCGCCCCTGCGGCAATCGCCTCTATCCGCCGGGCGGTGGCCGACGTCCTGGCCGGAAAGGCAGCGGCGGTCGTCACAAACCCCGTTGCCAAGAACGTCCTCTACCGTTCCGGCTTCGCCGAGCCCGGCCATACCGAATTTCTTGCTAGGCTCGTGCACGAAGCAACGGGCAAACCTGCCAGGCCGGTCATGATGCTGTGGTCGCCGGAGCTCGCTGTCGTGCCCGTGACCATTCATTTGCCGTTCAAAGAGGTCGTCACGCAACTCTCCTCGGAGCTCGTCGTGGAAACCGGCCGCATCGTCGCGCGCGACCTGACGGCTCGATTTGGCATTTCGCATCCCCGCATTGTAGTCGCAGGGCTCAACCCGCACGCCGGCGAACAAGGCGCGTTGGGCGGCGAGGATGCGTCAATCGTGGCACCGGCAGTGAAACGGCTGCAGGCAGAAGGCATCGATGCGATCGGCCCTTTGCCAGCCGACACATTGTTCCATGAGCGGGCCCGCGCCGGTTATGACGTGGCGCTCTGCATGTATCACGACCAGGCACTGATCCCGATCAAGACACTCGCATTCGATCACGCTGTGAACGTGACCCTTGGTCTTCCCTTCGTGCGGACGTCGCCGGACCACGGCACCGCCTTCGATATCGCAGGAAAAGGCACAGCCGATCCGACCAGCCTGATCGCCGCACTCACACTTGCGGCGCGTCTGTCGGCGGCAGCGCCCGCGCTTGTTCCCGCAAAATAGAGCTGCAATCGACAATGGCACAGCTCGATGACCTTCCGCCGCTGCGCGAGGTCATCCGGCGACATGGTCTCACCCCGAAAAAATCGCTCGGCCAAAATTATCTGCTCGATCTCAATCTCACCGCCCGCATTGCACGCGCGGCTGAGCCGCTTGAGAACATTACCGTGGTTGAAGTCGGCCCCGGTCCGGGGGGACTGACGCGCGCGCTGCTCGCGCTTGGGGCGCGCCGCGTCATTGCCATCGAACGCGATCAACGTGCAATCGCCGCGCTTGAAGAGATCGCTGCACGATATCCCGGACGGCTGGAAATCGTCGCAGGCGATGCCCTGAACATTGACCCCCACGAGCACCTCGGCCCAGAACGCGCTCGCGTCGTTGCGAACCTGCCCTACAATATAGCGACCGCACTGTTGGTGGGCTGGCTTACCGTCGAGCCCTGGCCGCCCTGGTATGATCATCTGCTGCTGATGTTCCAGCGCGAGGTGGCCGAGCGAATCGTCGCCACACCCGGCACAAAATCGTACGGGCGCCTTTCCGTTCTGGCAGGATGGCGTACCGAGGCCAAAATCCTGTTCGATGTCGCGCGCTCTGCGTTTGTGCCGCCTCCCAAAGTAACATCCTCGATCGTGCGCCTCACGCCGCGACAGGAGCCGATCGCCTGCGATGCGGTTTCGCTGCAACGCGTAACCGAAGCTGCTTTCGGCCAGCGTCGAAAAATGCTGAGACAGAGCCTGAAATCCTTGGGCGTGGACGCCACCGTGCTCCTGGCCGACGCCGCCATCGATCCAACATCGCGAGCCGAAGAAATTCCGGTGGAAGGTTTTGTGGCATTGGCAAATGTTTTTTCCCGGCAAGAGAAAGCCCAAGGGTAAAGTCACGGCCCATGAAAATGCACCGACAATCTTTGACAGCCTACGGAGCGCCGCTCTGCGAAACGGTCGTGGACTTGGCGACTCCACAGGGCTCCGAGGTGCTGGTCCGGATTGAACGTTGCGGCGTCTGCCATTCCGACCTGCATATGCAGGATGGTTATTTTGTACTTGGTGGAGAAAAAAAGCTCGATGTTCGCGCAGGGCGTACGCTCCCGTTCACCCTCGGTCACGAAATTGCCGGCAAGATCGAAGCCGCTGGACCGGACGCGGCCGTAGAATCCGGGAGTCGCGTTGCTGTTTATCCCTGGATCGGTTGCGGACAGTGCGCAGCATGCAAAGTTGGTGACGAGAACATTTGCAGTTCTCCGCGTCATCTCGGAGTAACCGTTGACGGCGGTTTCGCCAGCCACGTCCTGGTACCCGACCCCCGCTACCTGCTTGACTACGCGCCCTTGTCGCCGGGTTATGCCGGCGCGCTGATGTGCTCCGGGTTGACGGCTTACGCCGCGCTGAAGCGTCTTGCCGACGGTGCGGCGCGCGCGCCGCTTTTGCTGGTTGGCCTCGGCGGCGTCGGGCTGATGGGCCTCGCGCTCGCGCGGGCGATGTACGGGGCCGCCCCGCTCGTGGCCGACATCGACGCAAAAAAGAGAGCGGCTGCGCTTGCGGCCGGGGCGGCCGAGGCCTTCGATCCGTCCGAACCGGACGCACGCAAGACCGTGTTAAAGGCAACCGGCGGTGTTTATGGCGTTTGCGATTTTGCGGGCTCCGACGCCTCGCTGAATTTTGCCACTGGCGTGTTGGCCAAGGGAGGAAAGGTCGTGGTCACGGGATTGATCGGCGGAGGCTACGCGACGGCAGTCGCCATGTTTCCGCTCAAGGCCATGACAATCGAAGGCACCACGACCGGCACGCTGACTGAGGCGCGCGAGCTTGTCGATCTCGTGCGCTCGAAAAACATCCCTCCGCCTCCGATCGCCGATCGGCCGCTCGCGCAAGCCACAACTACGCTTGACGATCTGCGCGCGGGGCGCATCGTGGGGCGGGTGGTGTTGGCTTGCTAAGACAGTTTTGCCTGCAAGCCGCGAACGAAGTCAGATAGTCCGGTTTGACGCTCGCGTTTCAATCGTTCCGCAGCGAGAATTGACGCGACTTCAGCGAACGCTTGATCAAGATCGTGATTGATCACGACATAGTCGTATTCGTTCCAGTGACTCATTTCATTGGCAGCTTTTGCCATGCGTCGATGAATTGTCTCGTAATCGTCCTGTGCCCGCGTGCGCAACCGCCGCTCTAGCTCCAAGACCGAGGGTGGTAGAACGAATACGCTTGCTATGTCATCGCGCGCCACGTGCTTGAGCTGCTTAGTCCCCTGCCAGTCAATGTCAAATAAGACATCCCGGCCCGCGGCGAGTGCCTCCAACACCGGTTTTTTAGGCGTGCCGTAGTAGTTGTCGAAAACTTCCGCCCATTCAAGCAATTCACCTTTCTCGACGAGGTCGTCGAACTCTCGACGAGTGATGAAGCGGTAATCGCGCCCCTCCATTTCACTCGGGCGTCTTTTTCGGGTCGTAACCGAGATTGATAGCTCTACATTGGGATCATATTCCAGCAGCCTGCGCGAAAGCGTTGTCTTGCCGGCACCCGAGGGCGATGACAGGACAAGCATCAGCCCGCGTCTGACGACGGCTGTCTCGTTTTTCGACCGGTGCGTCATTCAGATCACTCGAGATTCTGCACCTGTTCCCGGAATTGCTCGATCACGCTTTTAAGCTCAAGGCCAATATTGGTCAGGTCGACGTCGTTTGCCTTGGCGGTAAGCGTATTCGATTCGCGATGAAGTTCCTGCGCAAGAAAATCGAGCTTGCGGCCGATCGGGCCGCCATCTGCGAGAAGTTTTTTCGCCTGCCCTATATGAGACGAGAGCCTGTCGAGCTCTTCGCGGATATCGGCTTTGGCGGCTAGGAGGATCGCCTCCTGGTGCAGGCGATCGGTGTCGAAACGATCGGACGTCGAAAGGAGTGCCGTAACCTGCTCGAGCAGCCGGGCCCTGATAGCTTCCGGCTTGCGCCCGGGCGCTTTTTCCGCGCGCGCGGCTAGTGCTCCGATCTCATCAAGCCTTGTGCACAACAATCTTCCGAGAGTGGCGCCCTCTCCGCGTCGCATTGCAACCAGCTCGGAGAGGGCATGATCGAATGCAGCGACGATGGCGGCTTCGGCCGCGCGATGGTCTTCCTCCCTTTCATCTTCCTCGGTGACTTCGATCACGCCCTTGAGCGAAAGAATGCCGTCCAGACTGGCCGGAGCGGCATCGACTTTCCCGGACAGGCTCTTGAGCGTTGAGAGAACCGCGCCGAGCACCGGCTCGTTGATTTTCGCCGTCGGCTGCACCCCTTTGCGCTCGACGGAAAGATTGGCGTAGATCGTGCCGCGCGCGAGCTTTTCGGCGGCGCGGACGCGAGCTGGCACCTCGACCGCATCCCATCCCGGAGGAAGACGGAAGCGCAGGTCGAGACCCTTTGCATTGACGGATTTGATCTCCCAGGCCCAGGCGTAGGAGCCGGCGATCCCGTGGCCGCGAGCAAATCCGGT
>JBKPLN010000528.1:0-2024 GCA_046731635.1 Pseudomonadota bacterium
TCCTTGAAGTTCTTCAAGAACGGCTAGTACGTCGATATCCGCTTGACCAGTGGCTTGCGCTCACTCCGACTGAGTTGGTGAGCGCGCATCTAAAGTCTGGCCCGGAATTTCATCGACGCTTTGCGTAAAGCGAAAGCGAGCCTTGCAGACTTGGAGGCCTCGCTCTGTCCGATGTCCGCTATGGGCCCTTAGCGGACATCGCTAGTTGCGCCGCACATGTCCGCTTTTGACCTAAAGCGGACATTGGCCTGAACATTTCCCGCTCGCCGTTGCGTCGCAAAGTGCTAGGCTTTAGCCCTTGCTCAAGGCGTGAGTTCTGAGGGGAGCGCATGCGACGGCGCGAGTTCATCACGCTTCTCGGCGGTACGGCGGCTACGTGGCCGCTAGCGGGGCATGCGCAGCAGCCTGATCGCATGCGCCAAATCGGCGCACTCGCGGGCATCGCGGACGATGCGGAAGGACAGGCACGCTTCGCGGCATTCCGACAGGGGTTGCAGCAGTTGGGCTGGACCGACGGCCGCAACATTCGGATCGACTATCGCTGGGGCGGGGGCGATGCCGACAATATTCGCAAACACGCGGCGGAATTGGCCGCGCTCGCGCCGGATGTCATCCTGGCCGCTGGCGGTGCGATCACAGGGCCATTGTTGCAGGCGACCCGGACCGTGCCGATTGTATTCGTGCATGTCCCCGATCCAGTCGGCGCCGGCTTCGTCGATAGTCTGGCGCGGCCCGGCGGCAATGCCACCGGATTTATCAATTTCGAATACAGCGTCAGCGCGAAATGGCTGGAACTGCTCAAGCAGATCGCACCGGGCGTGACGCGAGCGGCGGTCCTTCGGGATCCAGTCATTACCACGGGGACCGGCCAGTTCGGCGCGATCCAGTCCGCGGCACCGTCGCTCGGGGTGGAGGTGAGCCCAGTCAATGTGCGCGACGCTGGTGAGATCGAGCGCGCCGTTGCGGCCTTCGCGCGCTCCTCGAATGGCGGCCTGATCGTGACGGTGAGCGCGTTGGCGGTGGTCCATCGCGATTTGATCATCACGCTTGCGGCCCGGCACAAGCTGCCCGCGGTTTATTACGAACGTAACTTCGTCGCCGGCGGCGGCCTGATCTCCTACGGGCCTGACTATCTCGATCAGTACCGGCGCGCCGCCAGCTACGTCGATCGCATCCTCAAAGGTGAAAAGCCGGCAGACCTGCCGGTGCAGGCGCCGACCAAGTACAAGCTGGTGATCAACCTAAAGACCGCCAAGGCGCTCGGGATCACAATGCCGGCGACGCTACTCGCCACCGCTGATGAGGTGATCGAGTGAATGACGGAATGTCCGCTATTGGCCCTTAGCGGACATCCCTAGTTGCGCAGCACACGTCCGCTTTCGGAGGCAAAGCAGACATGACCTTTTGCGGCGCACATGTCGCCTTTTGACCCAAAGCGGACATCGAGCGACGCTGGCGATTTACGAACGGACCTAGCTTGTTCAGGCGTCAGGGAATTTGAAAGACTGACATTCTGTCGGCGACACCGCGCAGCGCAGCGCTTTGCTCAGTCAGCTTGATTTTGCTCTCCGCCAATATCTTCGATACCTGCGAATTCGCCACAACAGATTTGGTCACGAAGATCGCGCGTGAATCAGCGAGGCTCTGGACACGCGCAGCGATGTTAACGGTCTGACCAAAGTAGTCGAGCCGATCGTTGAGCGTAACCGCGAGACATGGCCCCTCGTGAATTCCGATCTTGATCAGCAGATCGTTCTTGAGGCTTTGCACCGAGTCACGCATGCGAAGCGCAGCGGCAACTGCGCGATCAGGCGTCGGAAATGTTGCCATCACCGCGTCCCCGATAGTTTTGACCACTGCGCCGCCCTCGGAGGCGACGATGTCCTGTAGAATCCGGAAATGTTCACGCACAAGGTCGTAGGCGACAATGTCGCCAACGCGGTCATATAGCGCGGTCGAGCCCTTGAGGTCCGTGAACAGGAACGTGATGCTGGTGACCTTCAGTCCCTGATCGACATCCAGAG
>JBKPLN010000529.1:0-1848 GCA_046731635.1 Pseudomonadota bacterium
AGTGTTCGAAGATGGCCCACGAGCGTGCGGCATATGGCACCGATAGCCAGAGCAGCACCAGCATGAACGGCAGCAGAAGCGCGAGTGCGCCGATCAGATCGACCATTGCCCTGCTGCGTTCCGATGTCTCCGCATAGAACAAATCGACGCGCACATGGCCGCCTGCCAAAAGCGTCCAGGCCGCCGCCAACATGAACAGCGCGGCGTGAGCGTAGATAACCGTCTCGGTAAGCCAGACGGAACCTAGCCCGAACAGGTAACGCGCGACCACCAGCGCGAACTGCAGCAGCACGACCAAAAGGACAAGCCATGTCGCGGCGCGGCCTATGCCCGTCGTCAGGCGGTCGATGCGGTCGGCAAGCGCCGTCATATTCGAAAAACGCATGACGCCGATGATGGCACAAAGGCGCAGCTTTTGCTTATAGTGGTTGCATGTCCGGGCACGATCACGACCATGACCACGAGCATTCCGAACTGTCGGAAACCCAGCTGCGTGTGCGCGCGCTGGAGACCGTGCTCACCGAAAAGGGCTATGTCGATCCGACCGCGCTCGATCTCCTGATCGAGACTTACGAAAAGAAAATCGGGCCGCGTAACGGCGCCCGCGTCGTGGCGAAGGCCTGGGTCGACCCTGCGTATCGCGCGCGATTGTTCAAGGACGCAACGCCCGCAATTGCCGAGATCGGCTACGCGGGACGGCAGGGAGAGCATATCGTCGCGCTGGAGAATACGCCGAAGTTGCACAACATCGTCGTGTGCACGCTGTGCTCCTGCTATCCATGGCCGGTGCTGGGACTGCCGCCGGTCTGGTACAAGTCGGCACCCTATCGATCACGCACGGTCGCCAATCCACGCGACGTCCTCGCAGACTTTGGCGTGACCCTCCCGAAGGACACTGACATCCGCATCTGGGATTCGACCGCCGAGATTCGCTATCTGGTCGTGCCGATGCGGCCCGCGGGCACCGAAGGATGGAGCGAGGAGAAGCTCGCCGAACTTGTCACACGCGACTCAATGATTGGCACCGGCTTGCCGAAATCGCCGCAGGATCTGAAATGAACGGCGCGCAGGACATGGGCGGCAAGCACGGCTTCGGGCCGGTCGAGCCTGAACCGAACGAGCCGGTCTTCCATGCCGAGTGGGAAAAGCGCGCCTTCGCGCTGACCCTGGCGATGGGCATGCCGGGGGGCTGGAATATCGATATGTCGCGGTTTGCGCGCGAAAACCGGCCGCCCGCCGAATACTTGTCGATGACCTACTACCAGATCTGGTTCGCGGGACTCGAGCAGATGATCAAAGAGCGTGGCCTGGTGTCGGACGACGAAATTGAAGCAGGCCACAGCTTGCGCCCGCCGAAGCCGGTGAAGCGCGTGCTGTCGCCTGCTGACGTGGCAAAGACGTTGCATCGCGGCGGCCCGACAGAGCGCGATACCAACACAGCGGCCGCATTCAAGCCTGGCGCCCGTGTGCGCATGAAGAATATTCAACCTCGCACCCACACCCGCCTGCCCGGCTATGTGCGCGGCCATGTCGGCACCGTTGAACGCGTCATCGGATGTCACGTTTTTCCCGACAGCAACGCCGTCGGCGCGGGCGAAAATCCGCAATGGCTTTATACGGTGCGCTTCGATGGCCGGGAGTTATGGGGTGCGGACGGCGACCCGACCGTCAAGATATCGGTCGACGCCTGGGAGCCTTATCTGGAGCCCGCATAATGGCGATGGATCCACAAGCCGCGATGCGCGCGGCGATCGCCGTGCCGGGCGTACCGCGCGATGCCGATGGCCCGGTGTTCCGCGAGCCATGGGAAGCGCAGGCATTTGCCATGGCGCTGGCGCTCCACGAGCG
>JBKPLN010000530.1:0-3650 GCA_046731635.1 Pseudomonadota bacterium
CGCCGATCCATTGGCTGCTGCTCTCGCTGGCAGCATGGCGCGGCGCCTGGGAGCTGATCTGGAAGCCGTTTCGTTGGAGAAAGACGGAGCATGGCCTTGACGATGAGTCACGGCACGAAAGGACGACAAGGTCATTGCTCGAGCTCGAGCGCCTTGTCTCTGGCTTGATCCGGCGGGGCGAACTGTCCCAAATTCGAAACTAGAGATATCGCCTCAAATCGGCGGCAGCGTCTTCCGGCCGTCGCTTGAGGCTAAACGGCGCAATAAAGCGGCCTTGCTTGTCCATCAGATAGACCAGGGCCGTGTGGTCCATGGTGTAGTCGCCGCTCTCGGTCGGAACTTTCTTGGCAAAGACGCGGTACGCCTTTTCGACAGCATCGACCGCGGCGCGATCGCCGGTCGCCCCGCGTAAATGTGGGTCGAAGCTGGACAAATAGTCCTTTATCACACCAGGTGTGTCGCGTTCCGGATCGACGGTGATGAACAGGGCGCCGGTACGATCCGCATCTTTCCCCAGTGCACGCATGACCTCGGACACGTCGAACAACGTCGTCGGACAAACGTCCGGGCAGCGCGTGTAGCCGAAAAACACAAGGAAAGGTCTCCCCTTGATGTCGGCATCGGTGATCGTATTGCCGTTCTGGTCGATCAACTTGAACGGACCGCCAATGGCGGACGCCGTCCCGGCGCCAAAGTTCCCTGTGGAATAAAGGAACACGCCGGTGAAGATGACCAGGCCGGTGAGAAATGCAGAAAGGATCAACAGGATCTGGGACGTGCGCGCTGTCATGGCATGGCCATTTCGGTCAGAAACATGCGGCCCAGCCGGCGCGGACCATCTCGAAAAACACCGCAGTGCCGTAGTAGGCCCACAGCCCAGCGGTCAGTGCGATTGCCGATGAAACCGCGCCGGCAAGCAGGACCACGAGAATGGGCCGAGACTGGGTAGCCACGGAATTGGTCGCCGGCATATTTGCCCTCAGGAGGAAACGCGAATCACAGATAAGCCCGACAAGGAACTCAAGCAATGCGGCGCCGCCGCCTTAGATAAACCATCCTAACACCAATAAATATCGACGTTTTAGCGGTATCGGGGCGTGGCGTTGACTCGATACGTCAAAGCCGTGATGAATAGTTCACGAAAATGCACCTCTTTCACGTATGGAGACTCTGATGCGCGCTTTTGCGATCGCCGTGGCGATCTCGATCTCGGCGGCCACAGCGGCCTGGGCACAGACCGCGCAGGCTCCCGGGCCAAGTCCGGCTCCCGCTGCCGCGAAATGCGACAATCCCAACGCCCTTGGAGTTTCCCGCATTGTCGAGATCGACACGACTGGCGGCCCCGGCTTCGGATTCGAGCATTTCAAGGCCTATGATTTTCTCCGCGATAAAGAGGTCGTCCTGACCTTCGATGACGGTCCGTGGCCTGGACATACGCCGGCCGTGCTCAAGGCATTGGCCGAGCAGTGCACCAAGGCGATCTTCTTCCCCATCGGCAAGCATGCCGGGTGGCATCCCGAGATCATGAAACAGGTGGCGGCGGCCGGCCACGCTGTTGGATCGCACACCTGGTCGCACAAGGACCTGTCGAAACTAAGCGAGCAAGAAGGCAAGGACGAAATCGAAAAAGGCATTGCTGGAGTCAGCATCGCTCTGGGCAACAAGCCGATTAGTCCGTTCTTCCGCTTTCCTGCTCTGCGGCATCCGCCCGAGCTCTTGAAGTATGTGGGCGAACGCAACATCGGCGTCTTCTCCACCGACATGGATTCATTCGACTTCAAGATGCGCAAGCCGGAGCAAGTCATTGCCTCGGTCATGAAGAAGCTGGAGAAGCACGGCAAGGGCATCGTTCTGATGCACGATTTCCAGCAAGCGACTGCTAAGGCGGCGCCCGAGCTGCTCAAGAAGCTCAAGGAGGGTGGCTATAAGGTCGTCCAGGTTGTCGGCAAGACCCCTACTGAACCCAAGAAGGAAACCGTCGACATCGTGCTCAAGGAGATGGGCGGCGGTCTAGAAACAGCCCGTCCGATGTCGAGCGTGATCAAGACCATCGAAGGCAACTGATTTCGCCATCCCCGGAATTCAGGCCGGCCGCGCAACAGCGCGGTCGGCTTTTTTTGCCGCATACTCCTCGGACCCTGTGTTGTGATAAACTTTGACAGCAAGGTTCGGAATCAGGGGGTGAGCAAATGGCCGTGCTCGGTATTGCTTTCGGAATGCTCGCGGCAATATGGATTCTTGTCTTGCTGGGCTCGCCGTTTTTTGGCCCGCGCGATCATTAGCGGGCCCGTCAGATAAGCTGACGCTTTTCCCAAACTGATTGCTGAAACTACAGGCGACACTGTCCGATCAACCGATTATTCCAATGTCCGGGTTGCGATCGCAACCAAATGATACCTATGTTCGTTTCGTTAGGTTGATCTCATCTGCGAGAACACGGATCATTCTTCGGAACGGGGAAACCCAGTGCCGGACATCGTTACTCTTACGATCAATCCAGCGATTGACATCTTCGTTAATGTCGCGCGCGTCGAGCCGACCCGAAAGCTCCGCTGTTCGGCACCGAAGCGAGACCCCGGCGGCGGAGGCATCAATGTAGCGCGGGTGGCGCATCGGCTTGGCAGCAGCGTCGTGACGATCTACCCGACCGGCGGCGCCATAGGAAAGTTGCTGCATCGGTTGGTGGAGCGCGAGGGCATCGACAGCCTGGTGACTCCGTCGCACGTCGAGACGCGCGAGAACTTCACTGCGTACGAGGAAACGACCGGAGAGCAATATCGCTTTGTTCTGCCCGGCTCGACGCTTCATCGCGCCGAATGGGAAGCCGTGCTCGACAAATTGACGACGCTGCCGCAGAAGCCGAGGTTTGTGGTCGCCAGCGGGAGTGTGCCGCCCGGCGTGCCTGACGATTTCTTTGCGCGCGTGGCGCGTTGCGCGAAGCAACACGGTGCGCAATGCGTCATCGACACCTCGGGGCCTGCTTTACAGGAAGCTCTTAAGGAAGGGGTCACGCTGATCAAGCCGAACCTGGCGGAACTGTCCGACCTCCTGGGTACGCCACTCGACAGCGACGGTGCACGGGTGGCGGCGTGCCGCAAACTGACGGCCGAGGGGAGTGCGCATGCTATTGCGCTGACCCTCGGCGATCAGGGCGCGCTTCTGGTGACAGCTGACAAAGCGCTCCGCGCCCAGCCCCTCGCTATCGAGGCAGTGAGCACAGTCGGTGCCGGTGACAGTTTTCTGGGTGGGTTCGTGGCGGCGCTGGCCTCGGGTGAATCACTCGAGCGAGCATTTCGTATTGCGGTAGCAGCCGGTTCGGCCGCCGTGCTTTCGCCGGGGACCGAGCTTTGCCGCGACGAAGATGTGCAGCGGTTGCTGCCTCAGGTAAAGATCATCGAATTGACGCACGCACTAGTGTGAACACATCAATTACGTACCGGCGGTCGCGCCTTGATCTTGACGGGGACGCGCATTTCGTCTTGCACGAGTTGCATCATTCCCATCCAGACAATGTATGGAAAGTAGAACAATAACGGCATGTTGCCTGCCTCGCGTTGGTTCGACATGGGAACGCAGGCGGTTTTGCTGCAGTTCCCCGCAATCACGTGAGCGTGTTCGACCCCTACATCATCTACGCGGCTCTGCCACGC
>JBKPLN010000531.1:0-4569 GCA_046731635.1 Pseudomonadota bacterium
GAATATTTGCGAATGCGGACATCCGATCCGGTTGGCCGTATCAGGTCTTGAATTGGGCGGTCTTGAGCCACTCCCAGAAATTTGCTCCCGGCGGCTTTTGCAACTCGGTGGAATACATGCTCTCAAAGTTGCCGAGCGTCACGAAGTCATAACTGTTCTTGTGCGTGGTGAGACCCTGCACAAAAGTCTGATCGGCAATGTGGTCCTTGCGCCACGAACTCTTGCCGCCAAGGCTTTCGATCGACAGGCCGACTAATGCTTCGATGACGTCGTCCTGCGACGGCCACGCCCCATTCTTTGCTTTCATCGCCTTTTCGACAGCCGCCTTGTAGGAGGCGATGGCGAAATAGGCGCGGTCGGCTTCCCACTCCGGGTAATCGTTATAGGTTTTTTCGTACCAGGCGACGAACTCCTTCGCCAAGGGCGAGGCGTTGGGGTTTGCGAAATAGAGGGTGTTGTGGCCGAACAGCATGCCTTCCGGAGTGAACTCTTTTTTCATCAGGGTGTGTTGCCAGCCGGCAGCCGGGAAAACGAGCTTGGTGCTTTCGGTCAAGCCAGCGGCGTGCGCCTGCTTCATGAACACGGGCAGATCGGCGAACAAAAGCGACGAGAAGATGAGGTCGGGTTTGGCCGCCTTCAGCGCGGCGACATGGCTGGTGAGATCCATGGTGCCGACCTTTGGCCATTGCTCGGTAACAACCTGATGGTCGATGTTGAACCGTTTCAGCATGGCGACAAACGCCGCCATATTGTTCCGCCCGTATGAATAATCGGGGTTGATGCCGGCAATGGTGGCAAACTTGCCCTTCCAATACTTGATTGCGAGTAGCGACGACATGACCGCCTCGCATTCGTTGTCGGTCGAGCGGAACAGGTAACGTGGATTGGGAATTTTCTCGTCGACGCCATCCTGCGTCGTGCCGTCCCAATAAATTGTCAGCGCGCGTGCCTCTTCCACGACGGGACCAAGAGCCAGGCCGACGCCGGTGGAAATAATCCCCTGCACGCAGTCGACCTTTTCCTGTTGCACAAGTTTGCTGAACCGCTCGATCGTGTCTTTCGGCGTCGACTCATCCTCAATCACCAGCTCGACCTTGCGGCCACCGATGCCGTCCTTGGCGTTAAAACCATCGACAGCCCACTGAGTGGCGCGAATGCCATTGAGACCTGGCGCCGCGGCGATGCCGGCGCGTGGCGCGAGAATGCCAATTCGCAGTGGCTTGCTTTGCGCGATGGCCGGAGCGAACACACCACCCGACACCGACACGGCGCCCACCGCGGCAGCGGACGCAAGCAGCTTTCGGCGAGAAATTGCCATGTCATTCCTCCCTTTTTGCTCTGGTTTATTCTTATGATTTCAGACCAAGATATATCAGACGCATTTCACCAACAAGCGAGCGACGACTATGCCGCGGCCTTGCTTTTCAGAAACGCTTCGATCTCCGGTCCGGTCAACTTCCAGTCGTTGTCAAGATTGGCCACCACTTCTTTCATGAAACGGTCGGACAGCGCGATCGCTCGCTCCTTGTCGCCCAGAAAGTCATAAAGGATCGCAAGCGCCAGCTGCTGCGGGCTGTCCCCTTCATAGGTCCACTCAAAGCCGTACCTTGTGAAGCGCTTGACATCATAGTGTTCGTCAAGGCGCTTGCCGTCGACGGTCACGACCAACCCGTCGATTGTGCGTTTCCCCTCATAGGTTTTCATGATCGTCAGACCGTGACTGTGGCGCGGGTGAACGTTTCGACATAATCCATCAGCTTGTCGCTGGCCCGTGCCGCCGCTTCGCCATTGCCTTGCGCGATCGCGCGCGCCTGATTGGCATGCAGCCTGGCGCACAGCGGGAGGTCGGCGGCTTCACGATAGTGCATGTACCAGAAGCGGCGCGATAATCCCTGCAACAGCTTCATCGAGCGCGCCGCAAAATCATTATGCGCGCATTCGATCATCAGGCGGTTGAGGTCGCGATCGAGCCGCATGAATTCCAGATCGTTGTTGGTTTTCGCCGCACGATCCATGCCCTGCGCAATGCCTTGCAATTGGGCGCGCTGTTCCTTGGTTGCACGATCGGCCCCGGTTCGGCTCAGCAAGCGCTCGATTTCGCGGCGGACTTCAAGCACGAGCAGTTGACTGCGCGGATTGATGTCCGACACCAGAATCCCCTTGCGCGGCAGAATCGTGATGAGGCCCTCTCGAGCCAGTCGCTGCAGGGCCTCGCGAATGGGCGTGCGCCCGATTTTAAAGGTCGCCGACAGCATCTGCTCAGACAACACATCGCCAGGCCTAAGCCGCAAGGTGACGATCCGCTCTTCGATCAAACGATAGGCCTGCTCGGTCAGCGTATCGGCCCGAGACACCGGCCTCTTGCCGGTTTTCGGCGCGCTCCTCCGCACGGCACTGGTTTGTGTTCGCGCCACGTCAAAGCTGCTTTCGTTTCGCGACCATCGCGGCAAACTTTTCGTATTCTGCGTCATTCACAGTGTAGGAATGTTCATCGTCCGGAAATGAGACCTCCTTCACCTCTTTGACGTACTGCCGGATGCCGGCGACTGCGACTTCCGTCAGCTTCGCAAAACGCTTGGTGAACTTGGGCTTGAAGTCGGTGAATACGCCAAGGAGGTCGTAGCAGAGCAGGATCTGGCCATCGCAGCCGACCCCTGCCCCAATTCCGATGGTCGGTATGGTCAGCTGCTCCGAGATGAGTTTTGCGATTTTTGCAGGCACCGCCTCAAATTCCAGCATGAAGCAGCCCGCATCTTCGATTGCGAGCGCGTCCTCCAGAATTTTCATGGCAGCGTCAGCGGTGCGGCCCTGGATCTTGAATCCCCCGAACATGGCAATGGTGTGCGGGGTGAGCCCGATATGCGATGCGGCCGGAATCCTGGCGTCCACCAGCGCGCGCAAGATATGCGCCTGGGACTTGCCGCCCTGCGGCTTGACCGCGTCGCAGAGACATTCCTGCATGAAGCGGGTCGCGTTGACGAGCGCGCGATCGACGGTGTTGTAGCTCTGGTAGGGCATGCATCCGAGCAGAAATGTATTCGGCGCGCCGCGGCGAACGGCCTGCCCGTGCATGACCATCATGTCCATGGTCGCAGGAATAGTGCTCCGATGGCCATGTGCAATCATGGCCAGGCTGTCGCCAAGAACGGCCACGTCAACGCCCGCCATTTCCGCCCATTGTGCGGACGTGTAATCAGGCACCGACATGTAGACCATTTTCTCGCCGGTCTTTTTTGACTCGCGGATTTCGGTAATTGTGCGCTTTTCCCGCTTGTCCTCTGCCTTTTCGTTCTCGGCGGACGGTTTGCTGACCGAGGCAGGCTTGGCCGTGGCTTCTGCTGTCGACATGCGCACCCCCGCCTCTCTCGCGCTATTGCACAAACGGCTGATATATGTCTCGTATGTTAGAGACAATCGTTTTTGACGGTCAAGTGGAAGCGGCCTGATGCTGCCCGAAGCCGCTCTGATCCCGCTGCTGCTGTTCACGGCCCTCTTGCATTTCGTTTCGCTGCACTTGCTTGCGGCAAGCGGCCAGTTTCCGCGCGAGCACCGGTCGCCTTCGCTGACGTCGGCTGTTGGCGCGCTCATTCTCTACGGCACGCTCGCTGTGGCCTTCACCAGCCTGCTCGCGGCGATCTTCGCAGCCTGGACAATGATCCCCTGGTATGCCGCGGTCATCGGGGGCGGACTCGCCATTCTTGTGGCGCCCATGGTCCTGCAACTCTTCAGTGATCGGTTCGTGGATGGGCGTGGTTCGCTGGTGAGTTTCGCGGCTGCGAGCGCGCTTGTTGCATTTTTCCTGGTTTGGCTCGCAGGGAGGCAGTGACATGATCGCAGTCATCTTCGAAGTTTGGCCAAAGCCTGACCGCAGGCAGGATTACCTTGATATTGCCGCGGACCTCAAACCGCGGCTCGAAAAGATCGATGGGTTCATTTCCATCGAACGCTTTGAAAGCCTCTACGAGCCCGGCAAAATTCTGTCGCTGTCATTTTTCCGCGACGAAGCAGCGGTGAAGGCATGGCGCGCCACAAATGAACACCGGGTGGCGCAAGCCAAGGGACGGAAGGAAATTTTTTCGAACTATCGGTTGCGCGTTGCAGGCGTGATCAGAGACTACGGGATGCACGAACGCGAGCAGACTCCAGGAGACAGCCGGGAAATTCATGGTGGATAGGACTCGCCTGGCCATCTGGCGGTTCGGGACCCTTTTCAGACCAACAATCGACGGTCAGGTGTTCCGACAAAGTACTATTTTTGCGTGTATTTATGGACTAATTACAACCCTAAGTCTGCAAGAATAACCATGTATTCGCCACAGTCCTGTGGTGTATTAGTGCGGCGTCTGGGAATATATTTACAATAATTTATTATATTTTTCGGCCATCACGAAGTTCAATACTGGAAAATTACATTAATAATGGAGAAATAACATGACTGATACTTACACAACCCGCTTAGCTGACAACGATCCGCAAGGCGAAAGCCCAAAGGCAGCTAGATAAGTCGCCCTCACGGGCGAGTACGTCGAACTGAAAGAAGGATCTGAAGCTGACAACGCAGGTCGTAAA
>JBKPLN010000532.1:0-3206 GCA_046731635.1 Pseudomonadota bacterium
GCGGCGACCTATGCGTCGCCCGAGATTCCGTCGCTGCCGAAATGGGCCGTGTGGCGCAACCAGGCGTACGGAACGACCTACGAGCCGATCACCTTCGTCTACAACAAGCGGCTTGTGCCCGAAGGCGACGTGCCCAAGGACCACCCTGACCTGTTGAAACTACTCAACAGCAAAACCGATTTCTATAAGGGGAAAATCACGGCCTACGACCCCGAGCGCTCGGGCGTCGGATATCTGTTCTGCAACGAGGACATCAAGGATTGGCCACAAGCCTGGGACCTATTCAAAGCGATGGGCAAGGCGCAGGCCAAGCTCTACACCAGCGCGGGCGCGATGATGGAACGCGTCACGTCCGGCGAGCACCTGATTGCCTATGGCATCTTCGGCTCTTATGCGCTCGGACGTGCGAAGAAGGATCCCAACCTCGGCATCATTTTGCCGAAGGACTACACGATGGTGATGTCGCGCGTTGCCTTCATCTCCAAGAAGGCTAGGAATCCAAACGCCGGCAAGCTTTTCCTTGACTACATCCTGTCCAAGCAAGGACAGGACATCATCGCCAACAAGTCCGATCTCTATTCGCTGCGTGCCGATGTTGATGGTGAGGCCACAATCAAAGGAGTCAGCCAACTGGTCGGGGACAAGGCGCGACCGGTGCCCATCGATCAGACGCTCCTCGACAATCTGGACCAGGCCAAGCGACTCGCCTTCCTGTCAAAATGGCAACAGGCGAAGAAGGGACACTAAGGACTAGTCTGGCATTCCGGACCGGTCGAAACCGGCGCGGAACTGAAAAGCTTGGTACTCGCGGCTGGATTTCGGCTCCGCGCTGACCGCGCGCCCGGAATGACGAGGACAGATGCCCGTTGTCGTATACCGTTTGCTCATCCTTGGCCTGACCGCCCTCGCCGTGGTGGCGCCGCTGTCCCTCGTGGTCTACCAGAGCTTTCTCACTGCTCCCTTTTTTGATCCGTCCGCAAAGATTGGTTTGCTCGCGTATTCTTTCGTCTTTGACGACCCCGATTTTTGGCAGGCATTCTGGACGACCGTTGTAGTGGCCGCTGGCATGGCTGCGATCGCCGTGCCTCTCGGCGCTCTGCTCGCTTTTCTGATGGTGCGCACCGACGTGCCCGGCCGAGACTATCTCGAGCCGCTTATCTTGATTCCAATCTTTGTCTCGGCAGTGGTGATCGCGTTCGGTTACGTGGTGGCAATCGGTCCGGTTGGAATTTTTTCGACGCTCGCCAAGGACATCCTTGGGTTCGTACCGTGGAACCTTTATTCGCTGCTTGCCTTGATTGTGATTGCGGGACTTACCCATGTTCCTCATGTCTATCTTTACAGTGCAGCCGCGCTCCGCGGCCTCGGCACCGACCTGGAAGAAGCCGCGCGGGTTTCGGGCGCAAACCCATTCCGTGTGGCGGTGAATGTCAGCTTGCCGATGATCCTGCCTGCCATCCTGTTTGCCGGGGTGCTCGTGTTCTTCCTCGGCTTTGAACTGTTCGGACTGCCCCTGGTTTTGGGCGACCCGCAAGACTTGCTCGTTCTGTCCACATACCTCTACAAGCTCACCAACAAGCTCGGCGTGCCGTCCTACCAGCTCATGGCTGTCGTCGTTGTTGCGATCATCGCCATCACCGCACCGCTGGTTTTCATGCAGCGTCTGTTGCTGCGCCAGGCGCAGCGTTATGTCTCGGTCCGCGGTAAAGGTCTGAAGACCCAGCCGCTCAGGCTTCACGGCTGGCGCTGGATCGCATTCGGCGGGATCGTATTCTGGCTTTTCATCACGGTCGTGGTGCCTTTGTCCGGCATCACGCTGCGTTCGTTCGTCGTGACCTGGGGCGAAGGCGTGAAACTTCTCGATGTTCTGACGCTCGATCACTATCGCGAGCTGAGTGACTACCCGAATGTGATCCGCGGCATCCTCAATACACTTGGGATCGGGGTCATTGGCGGCGCGATTGCCGTCGGCTGGTACACGGCAATCGCCCTTGCTGTACACCGATGGAATTCCGGGTGGACGCGGCTCGTCGACTACCTCGTGATGGTGCCGCGCGCAATGCCGGGCCTCGTCGCCGGCCTTGCCCTGTTATGGGTCTTTCTGTTTGTGCCGTTCCTGTCGCCATTGAAATCGACGATGGTGTCGATTTGGCTTGCCTACACAATCGTTTGGTTGGCTTACGGGATGCGGCTCGTTTCCGGCACGCTGCTGCAGGTCGGACCGGAGCTGGAGGAAGCCGCGCGCACCGCCGGCGCCAGCGACCTTCGCGTCAAGCGTGACGTCACCGTGCCGCTGATCAAATACGGCATGCTCGCCAGCTGGCTTTTGGTCTTCCTCATTTTCGTACGCGAGTATTCGACCGGGATATATCTGCTGGGGCCCGGCACCGAAGTGATCGGGTCGCTCCTGGTGTCGCTGTGGGGCACCGGCGCGGTCGACCTGGTCTCGGCATTGTCCGTCGTTAATGTGCTCATGATCGGCGTCGGCCTCGCCGTCGCTGTCCGGCTGGGAGTACGCCTGCATGGCTGAACTTGTCGTCAAGGACCTCGCCCTTCGGCTCGGCGAAAACGACATTCTCAAGGGCGTTTCGCTATCCGTGCCGGCCGGCCAGGTGGTCGCGCTGCTTGGCCCCTCAGGCAGCGGCAAGACAACGCTGTTGCGGGCCATTGCCGGCCTGGAGACGCCGCACCGTGGATCGATTGCCATCGGCAACCGCACTTTCTTCGATGCCGCCGACGGCATCGAACTGCCTGCCGAAGAGCGCGGGCTCGGCCTGGTGTTTCAATCCTATGCGCTATGGCCGCACCGCACCGTTTTTGACAACGTTGCCTATGGCCTCAAGTTGCGCGGAGTGCCCGCAGCAGAAATAAAGACCCGGGTTGAAAAGACGCTGTCGCAGATCGGACTGGGACATCTTGCTGCGCGGTACCCACATCAGCTCTCCGGCGGCCAGCAGCAGCGCGTCGCTATAGCCCGCGCCCTTGTGTACGAGCCGCCGGTGATTCTCCTCGACGAGCCCCTGTCAAATCTCGACGCAAAACTGCGCGAGGAAGCTCGGGCGTGGCTGCGAACACTGATCGTGACGCTGGGGCTTTCCGCCATCCACGTCACCCACGACCAGGTCGAGGCGATGGCGATTGCCGATCGCATCGTGCTTCTCGATGCGGGCATGATCGCGCAAGAGGGGTCGCCGACCGTGCTCTAC
>JBKPLN010000533.1:0-10405 GCA_046731635.1 Pseudomonadota bacterium
AACCAGGGCTGCGTGATCCTACAGCCCTACGACATGCAGATGGGCGCCGGTACCTTCCACACCGCGACGACGCTGCGCGCCCTCGGCCCGAAGTCCTGGAACGCCGCCTACGTCCAGCCCTCGCGCCGCCCCAAGGACGGCCGCTACGGCGAAAACCCAAACCGGTTGCAGCATTACTACCAGTTCCAGGTGATCCTGAAGCCGTCCCCGGCTGACATTCAGGATCTCTACCTGAACTCTCTCAAGGCGATCGGCATCGATCCTAAAATTCACGACATCCGCTTTGTCGAAGACGACTGGGAAAGCCCGACGCTCGGCGCGTGGGGGCTAGGCTGGGAATGTTGGTGCGATGGGATGGAAGTATCCCAGTTCACCTACTTTCAGCAGGTCGCCGGATTTGAATGCTCGCCCGTTGCGGGCGAGCTCACTTACGGGCTCGAACGCCTGGCGATGTATGTGCAGGGCGTCGACAATGTATTCGCGCTCAACTTCAACGGCCGCGACGACGACAAGAAGGTGACGTATGGCGACGTATTTCTGCAGGCGGAGCAGGAATACTCGCGGCACAATTTTGAATTCGCCGACACCGCGATGCTGTTCGAACAATTCAGGATGGCGGAAGCGGCTTGTCGGAAATACCTCGAAGCCGGCTGGGCCCAGGGCAAGAAGCAGCGTCACCTGATGGCATTGCCCGCCTACGACCAGTGCATCAAGGCAAGCCACATATTCAATCTGCTGGATGCACGCGGCGTGATCTCGGTCACCGAGCGGCAGAGCTACATCCTGCGCGTGCGCGAGCTGGCGAAGGCATGCGGCGAGGCCTGGCTGGCCACGGAGGGTGGCGGGGCGCAGTGATTGTCCTCTCAGCGTGTCAGCCGTAAGAGCGACTGTAGAATTGCCCTCCCGATGTTCCCCTCAATGCGATTTTTCGATCTTTGCCGGTTCACCCCTCCCCACCGCAAGCGGGGGGAGGGGAACGGCATGCTACGCTTAGAGATGTACAACTTGCTGCCAGAAGGTGACAGCCGCGGGTCTCCTTGCTAGGCAGACGCCGCCCGATCCAGCTTTACCTAGGCCGCAATGCCCGATCTTCTGCTCGAATTTTTCTCCGAGGAAATCCCCGCGCGCATGCAACCGCGCGCAGTCGAGGATCTGCGCAAACTGATCACCGACCGGCTGGTGGCGTCGGGTCTCGTCTACGAGGGCGCCAAAGCGTTCGCCACGCCGCGGCGGCTGGCCCTGTCGGTGCACGGCATGCCTGCGCGTCAGCCGGACATCAAGGACGAGAAGAAGGGCCCGCGCGTCGGCGCGCCCGAGAATGCGATTGCCGGATTCCTGAAGGCCGCTGGTCTCAAATCAATCAAGGAAGCCAAGGTCCAGCCGGACAAGAAGGGCGATTTCTACGTGGCGGTCATCGACAGGCCAGGCCGTCCGGCGATCGATGTGATCGCCGAGATCATTCCTGAGGTCGCCCGCACATTCCCGTGGCCGAAATCGATGCGCTGGGGGAACGGACGATTCACTTGGGTGCGGCCGCTCCATTCCGTCGTCGCGACGTTCGGACCGGAGACGGAAGAACCCGAGATCGTGCGATTTGAAATCGATGGCATCAAAGCGGGCGACGAAACGTGCGGGCACCGCTTCATGGCTCCGACACCATTCAAGGTGCGCCGCTTCGAGGACTACGTCGCCAAGCTCGAGCAAGCCAAGGTCGTGCTCGATCCTGCGCGCCGCGCCGACATGATACTTGCAGACGCCAAAAACCTCGCCTTTGCGCAGGGCTTCGAACTGGTCGAGGACACAGGTCTGCTGGCCGAGGTCACCGGCCTCGTCGAATGGCCGGTGATCCTGATGGGTGCCTTTGACAAATCATTTTTGTCGATCCCCGACGAAGTGATCCGCGCCACCATCCGCAACAATCAGAAATGCTTTGTGCTCCGCGACCCGCAGACGGCGAAACTCGTCAACAAGTTCATTGTTGTGGCCAACGAGGAAGCGGCCGACGGCGGCAAGGCGATCATCGCCGGCAACGAGCGCGTGATCCGCGCGCGGCTGTCAGATGCGAAGTTCTTCTACGAAACCGACCTGAAGACGCGGCTCGAAGATCGCCTGCCGAAGTTCGAACAGATCATCTTCCACGAAAAGCTCGGCACCCAGGCAGAACGTATCGCGCGGCTTACGTCGCTCGCCGGTCAGCTGGCGCCAATCGTCGATGCCGACAAGGTCAAGGCTGAGCGTGCCGCGCAACTATGCAAGACGGACTTGCTGACCGAAGTGGTCGGCGAATTCCCCGAGCTGCAAGGCCTGATGGGACGCTACTACGCCGAGGCGCAGGACGAGGATGAGGCAGTCGCGCACGCCATCGAGGACCATTACAGACCGAAAGGCCCGGACGACCTCGTCCCCTCCGATCCGGTCTCGATCGCCGCGGCGCTTGCCGACAAGATCGACACTCTGACCGGCTTTTGGATGATCGACGAGAAGCCGACAGGGTCGAAGGATCCTTATGCGCTGCGACGCGCAGCCTTGGGTGTTATCAGGATAGTGATCGATAACAAGCTGCGGATGCCGCTCACGGACGTTTTCAAGCAGGCTGTGAAGAATTTTCCGGCCGGCAATGATCTGTTGTCATTTTTCGCCGATCGCTTGAAAGTGCAGCTGCGCGAGCAGGGGGCCCGCCACGATCTCGTCGATGCTGTGTTTTCATTGGAAGGCCAGGACGATCTGCTGATGATCGTGCGGCGTGTCGAGGCGCTGGGAAAATTTCTCGATAGCGAGGATGGCAAGAACCTGCTCGCCGGCTACAAGCGTGCGACCAACATCATCCGGATCGAGGAGAAAAAGGATGACCGCGAGTATAGCGGCGCGCCGGATGCGAAGCGCTATCAATTGCCCGAAGAAAAGGCACTCGCCGAGGCCATCGGTGTTGTAAAGAAAGAAGCCCTCACCGCCGTCGCCCGGGAGGATTTCGAAGCCGCCATGCGAGCGATGGCCAGGCTTCGCCCCCGCGTCGACGCTTTCTTCGACAAGGTCACCGTCAATGTCGACGACAAAGCGTTGCGTGAAAACCGCTTGCGGCTTCTCAATGAGATTCGCGAAGCGACGCGCGCCGTCGCCGATTTCTCCAGGATCGAGGGATAAATAAACGGAACTACTGACAGCGTCCCGCCGTTTCAGTGAATTGCCTGCCAACAGGGGAGCCCATCATGACCATCAGTATTGCGCATTTGCAGCCCATCGTCGCACTGATTGCCGGCATTCTTATTCTGATTATTCCAAGGCTTCTCAACATCATCGTGGCCATCTATCTCATCCTGATTGGCCTGTTGGGCCTCGGGCTCTTCCGTTAGTCGAATTCCGGACTTGCGTCGGACTATTCGGCGGTGCTTTTAAGGGCCCGCTGTCCCACCAACGCTGCTTGATCCATGGCCAAACGAAAACGCGCGCGCGTCGGCGCAAAACGCAAAAAAACACCGCTGCGGAAGGTTTCCAGGCCCAAGCCAAAGGCGGCCGCCCGGCAATCCAGGGGCAAATGGGTTTACGCCTTCGGCAACGGCCGCGCCGAAGGCACGGCGTCCATGCGCGATCTGCTTGGGGGCAAGGGGGCCGGGCTCGCCGAAATGGCGAATCTCGGTCTTCCAGTTCCGCCGGGCTTCACCATCACGACCGACGTGTGCACGTACTATTACGCCCACGACAAGCAGTATCCAAAAGACCTGCGTCCGCAGGTCGAGAAAGCGTTAGCCCAGGTGGGCCGCATTACGGGGAAAACATTCGGCGACAAACGCAATCCGCTATTGGTGTCCGTGCGCTCCGGCGCCCGCGCATCGATGCCCGGCATGATGGACACTGTTCTCAATCTGGGTCTGAACGACGAAACAGTCGAGGCCCTTGCGAAGAACTCGGGCGACCGGCGGTTTGCCTATGACAGCTACCGGCGTTTCATCACGATGTATTCCGACGTGGTGCTTGGCGTCGGCCATGAGCATTTCGAGGAATTGCTCGACCGGCACAAGGAGCGTCAGGGCTACAGCCTCGACACCGATCTGTCAGCGGACGACTGGGCCGCGCTCGTCCTGCGCTACAAGAAGCGGGTCAAGGACGAGCTGGGCCAGGACTTCCCGCAGGATCCGCATGAGCAGCTTTGGGGCGCGATCGGAGCAGTGTTCGGCTCGTGGATGAATCAGCGCGCCATCACATATCGCAAGCTGCACAATATTCCGGAAAGCTGGGGCACGGCGGTGAACGTGCAGGCCATGGTCTTCGGCAATATGGGCGACACCTCGGCGACCGGGGTCGCCTTCACGCGCAACCCGTCAACCGGCGAGAAGAAGCTCTATGGCGAATTCCTGATCAATGCGCAGGGCGAGGACGTGGTTGCCGGAATTCGCACGCCGCAGGAGATCAGCGAGGCGGCGCGAAAAGAAGCGGGGTCCGACAAGCCGTCGATGGAATACACCCTGCCGAAAGCCTATGCCGAGCTCAAGCGCATCTACAATGTGCTCGAGCGTCACTATCGCGACATGCAGGATCTCGAATTCACAGTCGAGCAGGGCAAGCTGTGGATGCTGCAGACGCGCGCGGGGAAGCGGACCGCCAAGGCCGCGCTGCGCATCGCAGTCGAGCTCGCCAACGAAGGACTGATCTCTAAGAATGATGCGGTGTTGCGCGTCGATCCACTCGCGCTCGACCAGCTGCTGCATCCGACCATTGATCCACGCGCGCAACGGCGCGTCATTGCCACGGGACTGCCCGCATCTCCGGGCGCCGCCAGCGGCGAGATCGTGTTTTCGCCCGACGAAGCGGCGCAGCTGAAATCCGACGGCAGGAAAGTCGTGCTCGTGCGCGTGGAAACCTCGCCCGAGGACATCCATGGCATGCACGCAGCGGAAGGCATCCTGACCACGCGGGGCGGCATGACGTCCCATGCGGCGGTCGTGGCGCGCGGAATGGGAAAGCCTTGCGTATCCGGGGCCGGGTCACTGCGCGTCGACTACTCTGCCGGCACCATGAGCGCGGGCGGACAGACTTTCAAGAAAGGCGACTACATCACCGTCGACGGCTCAACCGGGCAGGTGCTGGCGGGCAAGGTCGATATGGTCGAGCCGCAACTGTCGGGCGAATTTGCGACCCTGATTGGCTGGGCCGACAAGGTGCGCCGGCTCGGCGTGCGCGCCAACGCCGACACGCCTGCCGACGCGAAGGCCGCCATGCGGTTCGGCGCCGAGGGCATCGGGCTTTGCCGAACGGAGCACATGTTTTTCGAAGAAGACCGCATTCAGGCCGTGCGCGAGATGATCCTCGCTGACGATGAGAAGGCGCGCCGTGCGGCGATTGCCAAGCTTCTACCCATGCAACGCGCCGATTTCGTCGAGTTGTTCGAAATTATGGCTGGCCGTCCGGTGACCATCCGGCTGCTGGATCCCCCGCTGCATGAGTTTCTTCCTCATGGCGACAAGGAGATTGCCGAGGTTGCGGACGCCATGGGCGCCGATCCGAAGAAGCTCGCCGCTCGCGCGAACGAGCTTTCCGAGTTCAACCCGATGCTTGGTTTCCGCGGCTGCCGGATCGCTATCGCCTATCCGGAAATTGCCGAAATGCAGGCTCGCGCGATTTTCGAGGCAGCAGTCGAGGCTGCCCGCCGCACAGGCAAACCCGTGGTGCCCGAAGTCATGGTGCCGCTGATCGCGAGCAAGATGGAATTCGATCTGGTGAAGTCGCGCATCGATGCAATGGCGCAGGCCGTGGCCAAGGAAAAAGGCGCCAAGCTCGACTACCAGGTCGGGACGATGATCGAGCTTCCTCGCGCGTCCCTGATGGCTGACGAGATCGCGCAGAGCGCCGAGTTCTTTTCGTTCGGCACCAACGATCTCACGCAGACGACCTTTGGAATTTCACGCGATGATGCAGCCAGCTTTCTCGGCATCTACACGGCGCGTGGCATTTTGCCGGTCGATCCCTTCGTATCGCTCGACCAGCGCGGCGTGGGCGAGCTGGTCAAGATTGGCGTCGAGCGCGGTCGCAAAGTCCGCCCGAAGCTGAAAGTCGGGATTTGTGGGGAACATGGAGGCGATCCGCCGTCGGTGGCTTTCTGTCACCAGGCTCAGCTCGACTATGTCTCCTGTTCGCCTTTCCGCGTGCCGATCGCGCGCCTTGCTGCGGCACAGGCCGCGCTTGGCAAGTCAGCTGCGAGTCAGGCGTAGCGTCCCGTCATGTCCGTTCGTCCCCGCGAAAGCGGGGACCCAGGCCCTACGGCAGCAAGAGATGGATCCCCGCTTGCGCGGGGATGAACGGAGGCGAGCGCAATTCCGGTTCGCTACACCGCCACCTTGGCGAGGAAATCTTCCACTTCGAGCCGCAGGTTTGCGACGGCGTGATCGACCGCTTCGGAGGCGTCGCGCACGACTTCCGCGGAGGACCGTGTCTGCGTTGCTGCGCCGGCGACATCGCCCAGGACCGACACCACGTGAGCGGTACCCTCCGCCGCGCTCGCGACATTGCGGGAAATCTCGATGGTGGCTGAATTCTGCTGCGAAACGGATGCGGCGACAGCCGACGTGTTTTCGTTGATATCGCGCATGCGCGCGGCGATCTGCCGGATGGCTTCCACGGCTGCGGAGGTCGAATCCTGCACTGCAAGGATGTGATTGGCGATATCTTCGGTCGCCTTGGCGGTTTGCACGGCCAGCGATTTGACCTCGGACGCGACCACTGCGAAGCCCTTGCCGGCCTCGCCCGCACGAGCGGCTTCGAGTGTAGCATTGAGGGCCAGCAAGTTTGTTTGTCCAGCTATGTTGCGGATCAGCTTGACCACGTCGCCGATCTTCTGTGCGCCGTCGGCGAGCCCGCCGATTTCGCCGTCGGTGGAGCGCGCCTCGCTCGTGGCCAGACTGACAATATCGGTGGTGTGAGTGAGCTGGCGGCTGATTTCTGCAATCGAGCGCGACAATTCGTCTGCGGCAACCGCTGCCGTTTCGACATTGGCTGACGCCTCATGGAACGCGTGCACTGCACTTTCGGCGCGTTGCGATGTTTGTTCAGAGGAACCGAACAGCGCCTGCGCTGTCGAACGCATCGCCGTCGCGCTTTCGCTCACGGTGGAAAGCAGTTTCTCGGCGGCCGGCCTGAATGATGCGATGGCGGAGTCGATGCTTGCGCGGCGTTCCTCCTGGTCGCGAATAGCTGACCGCTCCTGTTCCGCCCGGCGTTGTTCGGTGACATCCTCATGCGTCGAAACCCAACCGCCGCCCGGCAATGGCTCATTCTTGGCAAGCACGATGCGGCCGTCGCTTGCCTTCACGTAGTGTTCCTGACTTTTCCCCTGCGCCATCGCATCAAGAATGTTCTTCACGTAGCTGTCCACTTCGCCGGCGAACAATCCTGTTTCTTTGCGATGCTCGATCAGGCGCTTGAGCGAGCAACCCGGTTTCACAATCTCCGGCGAAAGCTTGTACATTTCGAGGTAGCGCCGGTTCAGCAAAGTGATGCGCCCTTGCGCATCGAACATGTTCAGACCCTGCGACATGTTGTTGAGCGCCGTGGAAAGACGACGATTCTGCACTTGCAGACGCTGGTAGAAGATGCCGACGACAGCGAGGACCGCAAAACATGCACTCGCAATCAGCGTGGTCTGACTTGCAGTCGATGGCAGGAAGGAAGCAAACATGCGGCCCGCAAAGATTATGGCCGGTAATATTGTGCGGCAGCGATTGCGATATAGTTAATTTTTGTTTCCCATTCGTTAGCGTGGAACAAACGCGGCGCCGCGCGTAAGTGCTCGCAGTTAACGCCTTCGCAAGGTTAATCAGACCATAAAAATCCGTCGCATTGTCGCCGCCCCGCGGCGAGGCGGTGGCAGGACGTTGCGGTGTGGCGTTGAGCGGACAGGGAGCAGTGTCGCTTTGCCGTCGACGGAGGAGTAGTGCCGTATCGATAGCCATTGGAGCGGCGGTCCTGACCTTGCTCCCGGAGAGAGTCGCGTTCCAGGATCTTGGCGCCTTGCTGACCCGCCAGCCCTCTGTCGCCAAGCGATGGCAACAGCATCTGATCGCATCGCCGTTCGGCACGATCCATGCTGCGATGTTCAACTTGCCGAGACCGGTGGGCACAGCGATTCCGCATCCGCCCATTTATGCGCTCGCCAATTTCGATCCGCTGAACATCACCGGTTCCATTGGCAAGCAGCCGCTTGGTGATCCGACCGCGCCGTTGCAATTTCCCAAGGCTAACCGCAGGGCGAAGGGCGACTCACTCATCGAGCGCCCGCGCGAGCCGATCCCGCCACTTCCGGCCGTATCGGCGACTCTATCCGAAGCGGAGACGGCACAAAAAAAGGACGAAGCCGACGATCGCTTCGAGCCATATGCCAAATATGAATTCGTCGCTCCGGACGATCGGAGTTCGACACCCGACGTCGATTTGCCATACGTCGACTTGCCGCCCGCCGATCTGACGCCTGCCGCACCTCCGAAGGTCGGCAAGGATGCAGCCCAATTGTATTTCGGAATTGACCCGATGGCCGCTGGCCGAGAGGCCATGGCGCCCTGGGCACCGGGCGAAGCCCCTGTGGTCCTTGCCTCGCGCGGCGATCCCGACATCAAGCAGTCGGCGCTACGCGCTTCGCCAGAGAACGCGGACAACGCCGGCGAGAGCTTTGCAAACAAGGGTGAAGTCACCGGGGTCGATCAGTGGCCGCGATCGCCCGCGGAGCGGCTGGCTCTGACTGGCGTCGCGCGTGCCAAGGCAGAAAAATGTCTGGCAAATGCAGTTTATTTTGAATCACGTGGCGAGTCGGTGCGCGGCCAGATCGCGGTGGCGCAGGTCGTGATGAACCGCGTGTTCTCGCCGTTCTATCCGAATGACGTCTGTGGCGTGGTCTACCAGAACGCCCATCGCCACAATGCCTGTCAGTTCACCTTCGCTTGCGACGGCATTCCAGACATCGTCACCGAGCCCGATGCCTGGGAGCGCGCCAAGCGCATCGCGCGCGACATGCTCGACGGCAAGTTATGGATGCCGGAGGTATCCAAATCGACTCACTATCACGCGTACTGGGTGCGCCCCGACTGGGTCGGCGAGATGAAGAAAGTCTACAAGCTCGGGGTGCATACCTTCTATCGCCCCCGCGCATGGGGCGACGGCGACGACGAGCCGACCTGGGGCGACGCGGCGACGACCGAAAAGCAGGCCGCCGCCGAGGAAGCAAAAGGGCCCGTAAGTCATAGCGCCGAATGGCTCAAGTCTGAGGAAGGTCAGGCGTCAACCCGCCAGAAGAACGTACGTAAGTAGTTCCTCTGCGTAATCATGCGCGGCGCAAATGCCGACGATCACGAAATTTCGTTTGGGCGGGCATATTTCAGGCCTATATGTTGCGCGCTTGCCCCGGAGACTTCCTGAATGCATGCGACGACTGAACGGCCCGCATCTATAGGGTGGCGTACGCCTGCGGTCGTCGTGGCCTGTGGCTGCCTGATCGCGATGATCAGTTTCGGTCCGCGCTCGTCCCTTGGCTTTTTCCTGACGCCGCTCTCAGAGACCAATCACTGGGGACGCGATGTCTTCGCGCTCGCAGTCGCCATCCAGAATCTGCTGTGGGGAATTGGTCAGCCCTTTGCGGGCGCTGTCGCCGACCGTTTTGGCACGAACCGGGTGCTCGGTGTCGGTGCCATTCTTTATACGCTCGGCCTCGTGATCATGGCGCACGCGAGCACGCCTGGGGAGCTGTACCTTTCAGCCGGCGTGCTCATCGGGCTTGGGCTTTCCGGTTGTGCATTCACGATCGTGCTTGGTGCGTTTGGAAAACTGCTGCCGGAAAAATGGCGTTCGATTTCATTCGGCGCTGGCACCGCCGCCGGCTCTTTTGGACAATTCCTGTATTCGCCGATCGCAGTCGCGCTGATGGACAAATTCGGCTGGCAGGAAACGCTGCTGATTTTCGGTGGGGTCACGTTGTTGATTCTCCCACTCTCCCTCGCTCTCGCAACGCCAGCTGCTGCTGCCGGGCCATCAGCCGCGAAGACGCCAACGCAGTCGGCACGCCAGGCCTTCGCGGAAGCATTCGGCCATCGCAGTTATATCTTGCTGGTGCTCGGCTTCTTCACCTGCGGCTTTCAACTCGCATTCATCACCGTGCACCTGCCCGCGTACCTGATCGACCGCGGCTTGTCGGCTGAGATCGGCGGCTGGACGCTCGCCGTCATCGGCATTTTCAATATCATCGGCTCGTTGGGCTCGGGCTGGCTCAGCAATCGCATGCCGAAACGTTATCTGCTTTCGAGCATCTACTTCATCCGGGCTGTCGCCATCGTCGCGTTCATCACCTTGCCCGCGAGTCCCATTGCGACGCTGGTATTCGGTGCGGTCACGGGGCTTATGTGGCTGTCCACGGTACCGCCCACGTCCGCAC
>JBKPLN010000534.1:0-2454 GCA_046731635.1 Pseudomonadota bacterium
GTTAACCGGTATCCGAGCTGAGGAGGCTGAGCCGTGCTGATCAAAAGAACAGAGCGCCAGGCGCGTCGAAGCAGTCGTGCAGCGACAGTCGGCAGTCAATCGGGCATTGGTCTCGATCGTCGTACTTTCCTGCGCCGTTCCGGTCTCGTCGCCGGCGGCCTTGCAACAATCGGTGCACTGCCGCTCGCCAGCGTGCAGAAAGCCGAAGCCGCCGGTCCGAATGTCGGCGGGGCCACCATTCGCAAGAATATCTGCACCCACTGCTCCGTGGGGTGCACGGTGATAGCCGAAGTGTCGAACGGAGTGTGGGTCGGCCAGGAGCCGGGCTGGGAAAGCCCGATCAACCGTGGCTCGCATTGCGCGAAGGGCGCTGCGACCCGCGAGCTGGTGCATGGCGACCGTCGTCTTCGTTATCCGATGAAGCTGGTGAATGGCCAGTGGACCCGGATTTCGTGGGAGACCGCGATCAACGAGATCGGCGACAAGATGATGGAAATCCGCGCCAAGTCAGGCGCTGAGTCGGTCTACTGGTTGGGTTCTGCCAAGTTCACCAACGAGGGTGCCTATCTCAATCGCAAGTTCGCGGCGTACTGGGGAACCAACAATTCCGATCACCAGGCGCGCATTTGCCATTCAACCACCGTCGCCGGCGTAGCCAATACCTGGGGCTACGGCGCGATGACCAACAGCTACACCGATATCCGCAACTCAAAGACGCTGCTGTTCCTCGGCGGCAACCCTGCCGAGGCGCATCCGGTGTCGCTGCAACACCTGCTTGAAGGGAAAGAGCTTAACCGCGCCAACTTTATCGTCATTGATCCGCGAATGACGCGCACCGGTGCGCACGCGACCGAATACGTGCGAATCCGGCCGGGCACGGATATCCCCGTGCTCTACGGAATGCTGTGGCACATCTTCAAGAATGGCTGGGAAGACAAGCAGTTCATCGAGCAACGCGTGTATGGCATGGACGACATCCGCAAGGAGGTCGAGAAATACACGCCGGAAGAGGTTGAACGCATCACTGGTGTGCCGGGTGCGCAGCTCAAACACGTCGCTGAAAAGTTCGCCAAGGACAGGCCCTCCTGCCTCATCTGGGCGATGGGTCAGACACAGCACACGGTCGGCACTGCAAACGTCCGCGCCAGCTGCATCCTGCTGCTGGCAACAGGCAACGTCGGTGGTCCCGGCATGGGCGCCAACATCTTCCGCGGCCACACCAACGTTCAGGGTGCGACCGATCTCGGCCTCGATATCGTGACATTGCCGCTCTACTACGGTCTCGCCGAGCCGGCCTGGCGGCACTGGAGCCGGGTGTGGGAAGAGGATTTCGAGTGGCTAAAGAGCCGCTTCGACGATCCGAAGCTGATGAACACGCCTGGCATTCCGTCCACGCGATGGCATGACGCTACTCTGCTCGCCAAGGATCAGGTTGCCCAGACCGACAACATCAAGTGCATGTTCGTCATGGGCCACGGCGGCAATACCGTCACCCGTATGCCTGAAGCGGCCAAGGCGCTGGCGAACCTGGATCTCCTTGTTGTCGCCGACCCGCATCCGACGACCTGGGCGGTTCTCGGCGATCGCAAGGAAAACACTTACCTGCTGCCTGCGGCCACCAGCTATGAGACCGAGGGATCGCGCGTGGCGTCAAACCGCGCGATGCAGTGGGGCGAGCAGATCGTTAAGCCGATCTTCGAGTCGAAGGACGACCTGGAGATCATGTATCTCCTCGCCAAGAAGCTCGGTTTCGCGGACCGGATGTTCAGGAACATCAAGGTCAACGGCAATCTGCCGGTGGCGGAGGATCTCCTTCGAGAAATCAACCGCGGTGGGTGGTCGACCGGCTACTGCGGACAATCACCGGAGCGCATCAAGTCACACATGGCGCATCAGTCCGACTTTGACATGCGCACGCAGATGGCGACGACCGGGCCCAACAAGGGGGACTATTACGGTCTACCCTGGCCGTGTTGGGGCTCGCCGGCGATCCGACATCCCGGCACGCCGCTCCTCTACAACACGAACCTGTCGATCAAAGACGGCGGCGGCACGTTTCGTGCGCGCTTCGGTGTTGAGCGCGAGGAGAAGCTGCCGGACGGCACCACCCGCAAGGTCAGCCTGCTCGCCGACGGGTCCTATTCGAAGGATTCCGAAATCAAGGACGGTTATCCGGAGTTCACCCTCGGCGTCCTCAAGAAGCTCGGTTGGGACAAGGACCTCACCGAGGCCGAGCTCGCCGTGATCAACAAGGTCAATCCGACCATGCCGGATGCGGTGTCCTGGTCGATCGATCTGTCGGGTGGCATCCAGCGTGTTGCGATCGAACACGGCTGTATCCCGTATGGGAATGGGAAGGCGCGGGCGAATGCCTTCGGCTTGCCCGATGCGATACCGGTCCACCGCGAACCGATCTACACGCCGCGTGTGGAACTGGTTGAGAAATATCCGACC
>JBKPLN010000535.1:0-4469 GCA_046731635.1 Pseudomonadota bacterium
AGGATCAAAAGACCGACCATTACGGTCTTGACGACCCAGTGGGCATTCCAGAACAGCGTGAACAATGACAGATCGGAAGAGGACAGCGGGAGCACCGACTGTGCCATGTCGGCAGGATTCATAGGCACGTCCTTTCCGCTCAATCCGATCCCGTGGGTCGAACCGGCGCGGCGCAAATTCGGAAGTCAACAGGCGCGCGCGACGATCCTGCCCACGCGCCAAGCCGAAGCCGAATGTCTCGCGAAATTCGTATGTCCCGTCCACCGGTACCTACGAAATCCCCGCGAAACTTGGCCAAACTTGGGCGCGCGAGCGGGCTTGTCGCCAATAACAGCGCTGATTGTGGTTAAGGACTCGTTACCCTTGGGGGGTCTGACCCGAGACACAAAGGCCGCCCTTTCGGGCGGCCTTTGGAGAAAAATCAGGTCTGGGGTTGGCTTGCGTCGGGAGTTTGCCGGTTTCGGCGCTCGGCCATGAACTGGTCGAACTCGGCACGGTCTTTCGCCAATCGTAGACGTTCGAGGAACTCGCGGAACTCGCGTTGCTCTTCCTCAAGCCGGCGAAACGTGTCGGCACGGTACTCATCGAACGCGCGGTTGCCGCTGGAGGGCGAATAAGCCCACGGATTACCCCAGGAACCGCCCCAGGAACCGCCCCAGGGAGCGCCGCTCATGCGGGAGCGCATCCAGTCCATCTTGCTCTGCATGCGATCGATTTTGTTCTGCCAATGGTGCTGTCCGGATCCCATTCTCCCGCTCCCGATGGTGAAAGCGAGGGCACCAAGCCCAAGCGGCCACCAGATCATGAAGCCTAGGATGATCAGCGCGATCCAGGCGGGTTTTCCTAACGCATCGAGTTGCGCGGTGATGGGCATTGTCGACCTCGCGTGAATGTAAATAACATTTACATACCTACGCTGCGGCGACGTCCCTGTCAAGCGGCGCGGAAACGAAAATGGGTGGCGTTCCGCTCTTGCGCTAGTGCTGCGCGAAAAAGTCGCGGAGACCGCTCATCGCCGGGGAGTCGACGCATCGGCGTTGAGGCCAAGGCCGCGGAGGTAAATAAGAACGGCGGCCTCGAGGAGCTCTTCCGGCGACATCGGGAGCGTACGTCGCGTCGCATCGCCGCGCCCGAACAGCGATGCGATGCCGTGCGTCATCGCCCAGACATGCAGCGCAACCATCAATGCCGGCGGACGGCCTTGCGGCGGCATCAACGCGACCAGTTTCTCTGCGGCCGCGCGCAGCACGGCGAAAGCGTTTTCGCTCGCTTCGCGCAACTCACGATCCGTATCGAGAGCAACGCCGGCTTCGAACATCGCCGAATAATAGGCCGGCTCGCGCTTGGCAAAAGCGAGATAGGTTTTGCCAAGCCGGTCAAACGCGGTCATGACATCGGGCCGGCCGTCCTCCCATGCCTTCGCGAGTGCATTTGCGAATTGCTCAAAACCTCGGCGTGCGATGTCGGCGAGCAGTGCGTCACGGTCGCGGTAGTGGCGGTACGGTGCAGCAGGACTCACGCCCGCCCAGCGCGCTGCGTCGGCGAAAGTAAATCCCGCCGGACCTTTCTCGGCGATCAATTCGAGCGCGGCCCGCACCAGGGCCTCTTTCAGATTGCCGTGGTGATAGCCACGCGGTTCGGCGCGCCTGCCCCATTTCATGTGAATGGGATTAACATGAGTCCCTCTCGCCCGTCGATGCAGGCCTCACAGGCGTCAGCGACGCCTGACGAAAAGGGGCAGATTGTCGAACAGCGTCGGGCCGTTCGCCTGTGCGCCCTCAATAGTCAGAAGGCGCAGCTTGCTGACTACGCCGCCGGGCGCCGAGAAACCACCGGTCTTGCCGCCGGCGGCCAGCACACGATGACAAGGCACGATCAAAGGAATCGGATTTTGCCCGAGGGCCTGTCCGACGTCGCGCGCAAGCAGCTTGTCACCAAGACGTTCGGCGATCTCCCCGTAAGTCAGCGTAGAGCCCGGCGGGATTGTGCGCGCGATGTCATAGACCTTGCGATTGAACTCCGGCACATCGCCGGTATCGATGGTCACATCTCTCAGGTCGCGCTTCTCGCCGCGCAACAGCGCGGTGATGGCGCTGATCGCTTGCTGCACGTGCGCAGGCGGTAGCGCTTCCTGCGCGCCGGCAAAGCGCCGCACCAGACGCGCGCGGGTCGCGCGCTCGCTGCCGTCGTGGATTTGCACGCCGGCAACGCCACGCTCAGTCCAGACGATGCCGCACGAGCCGATCGCGGTATCAAAGATCGCGAAACGATAACTCATATTCGAACGATAGCACGGCGCCTCAGGCGACGCCGCCCGATTCCTGGTCCGCTTTCATGGCGATGCGCAACGGCTTCGGGATCGGCTTGGTGCGGCCGCCGGAGACAAAGGCGACCTGGACATGCGCTTCCACAAGGAGATCTTCGCCGCGCATGACTTTCTGATTGAGAGTCACCGAAGCGCCTTTCACTTCCTCGGGCGTAGTAACAATGTCGAGCACGTCATCCATGTACGCCGGCTTCCTGAAATCGATGCTCATGTGGCGAACGACGAAGGCAAACCCGGGCGCTTCTTTCTCGGCTTGCTCGAACAGCGCGCGATGATCGGCGCCGATCAGCCGGAGATAGTTGGTGCGGCCGCGCTCCATGAAGCGCAGATAGCTTGCGTGATAAACGACGCCGGAAAAATCCGTGTCCTCGTAATATACGCGCACGGCCTGATGATGCCGGCCATCGCGGATTTCGCCGTCGAGATGTGTCGTCATTGCCAATTACTGCGGCCGCATCCGCGCCAAGGGTAGCACATGGTCGCGCGTGAGCGGGGCGAACGGCAAATCAGGCAATGCCTGCGGATCGACCCACACCACTTGTTCAATCTCCGCAGCAGGTTCGATGGCGCATTCGACGTCGACGGCGTACACCGCGGCGCGCACTTGAAAACCCGGCTCGTTGGCTGCTGCGCAATCGAACTCGCCAAGTGCCTGCGCGCTATCGATCGTCACGCGACAGCCCAATTCTTCGGCAATCTCGCGCGAGAGGGCGGCCACATCATTTTCGACGGCGTCGCGCTTGCCGCCCGGCTGCATGAAAGCGAAGGTCCCGCGCTTGCGAACCAGCAGGACACGACCATGGCCGTCGCGGATCAAAGCGCCACCACACTAATCACCTGCCCGGTCACTCGTCCTCTCCCGAAAAGAGCCCAAACTGGGCGTGATCGCGGGGCGGCTCGGGCAAGCCGAGGTGCTGGAAGGCGAATCCGGTGAGCAGACGCCCTCGTGGCGTTCGTTGCAGAAAGCCCTTCTGGATCAGGAACGGCTCGATGATGTCCTCGATCGCGTCGCGCGGCTCCGATAGCGCGGCCGCAAGAGTGTCCACGCCTACGGGACCGCCGCCATAGTTTGAAGCGATGGTCGAAAGGTAACGCCTGTCCATGGCGTCGAGACCTGCGGCATCCACCTCGAGCGCGGACAACGCGCGGTCGGCCACCTTTCGATCGATGGCTCTTGCGCCTTCGACATGGGCGAAGTCGCGCACGCGGCGCAGAAGGCGGCCTGCGATGCGCGGCGTGCCGCGGGCGCGGCGCGCGATCTCGTTGGCGCCGTCGGGCGCGATGCCGATGCCGAGAACGCGCGCGCCGCGATTGACGATCTCTTCGAGCTCTCTCTCGGAATAGAAATTGAGCCGCACCGGAATGCCGAAACGGTCGCGCAGCGGATTGGTGAGCAAGCCGGCGCGCGTCGTGGCGCCGATCAACGTAAAAGGCGAGAGATCGATCTTGACTGAACGTGCCGCCGGACCCTCCCCGATAATCAGGTCGAGCTGAAAATCCTCCATGGCCGGATACAGGATTTCCTCGACCGCCGGGTTGAGACGATGAATCTCGTCGATAAACAAGACGTCGCGCGGCTCGAGATTGGTCAGAAGCGCGGCGAGATCGCCGGCTTTGGCGATCACCGGGCCGGATGTGGCGCGGAAGTTGACGCCAAGTTCGCGCGCCAGGATTTGCGCGAGCGTCGTCTTTCCAAGCCCCGGTGGACCGACGAACAGCACGTGGTCGAGTGCCTCCTTGCGAGCGCGCGCCGCTTCAATGAATACCTTGAGATTGGCTCGCGCCTGTTCCTGGCCAATAAATTCGTCGAGCCGCTGCGGACGCAGCGAAGCCTCTGCGTCGTCATCGCGCTTGTCGGCGGCCACGAGCCGGCTGGGGTTGTTCATTTGGCCAGCTCCTTCAGGCCTTGCCGGATGAGCGTGGCGGTATCGGCTCCTTCGCCGGCATTGCGCGCCGCGGCAGCGATTGCGGCAGCAGCCTGCGGCTGGCCGTAGCCCAGATTGACGAGAGCGGAAACGGCGTCGGCGACGGGCCTTGGTGCACGCTTTTCATCGAGCGCACCGGCAAGATGCACGACCGCAGGATCAATGTTGGAAAAGGCAGGCACCTTGTCCTTCAATTCGGTCACGATGCGCTCGGCCAC